>CAYXKP010000225.1:0-5788 GCA_964465695.1 uncultured Nitrospira sp. | reverse complement strand
CTTTTCCCTTGCCGACTGACGGCAACGACAAGAGTCTTAAAGAATCCTTCCACCACCCCGCACATCAGGAATCCCATCACCGCCAAAAAAACGAAGTTGATATCCATGTCATCCTCCTTTTAACAGCTAAGTACAGATATATAGACCACGCCGCGTATATTTCGCCGAGGAGACAGGTCCCGCACGAAGTGGGAACCTGTCCGCCTCAGCGGGCGACGCCGTGCGGAGTTCGGCGCCACCTGGATATAACAAGGAAGCGGCCCTCCGGTGTTGTGTGCCTGTCAGTTCGCTCATCGCGGCACCGTCATGATTTCCTGCTCGTTCGCAGGCGGGTGTTCGAGGCTGCGCGCGCACCGAAATCCCGTGCCATGGGTCTGCAGAGCGAACCCACCACGACCACGCGCCGATGTCGTGATATCGGAAGCCGGACTATGCCAAGATCCCCCCCGAATCGATCGAACCACACCGTTCTTTTCAGGCCCGCGAGGGTTATGCTTGGGCGCGTCCTTGTAGTATGCCGGGTCGTACCAGTCATAGACCCACTCTCTGACGTTGCCGGCCATGTCCTTCACGCCGTAGGGTGAGTCTCCGTCCGGTCGTGCGCCGACGGCATGCAATGTGTGCTCATCCTCCCACTCCCGATCAAAGTTCGTCCGCTTCCCGGTGGGCGGTTCATTGCCCCAGGGATAAAGGCGACCGTCAGTCCCCCGCGCAGCCTTTTCCCACTCCGCCTCCGTCGGAAGTCGCTTCTTGGCCCATGCGCAATAGGCCTTGGCGTCGTACCACGTGGTCTGCACGACAGGAAGTTGTTCGAGCCCCTTAATAGACAGAAGCGGACCCATGCCGTAAGGATTAGGTGGATTGCGGTGGCCGGTCGCCTTGACAAACTCCATATACCGCTGATTCGTGACTTCGACCTGATCGATTAAAAACGCATCGAGGTACACGGATCGCTGCGGTCGCTCATCGTCCCGCCCTTTTCCCTCCGGAGAACCCATCAAAAATTCACCGGCCGGTATTGTCACCATTGGAACCTGGTCAACCTCTTTCGACCCGGGAATCGCGTCCATGGTCGGCCATTGCATGATGGCCACAATCACGACCATCGCCATGGTCATTCTGGGAAATCGAGATGCGTTGTGCCGCAAAGCTGTCGTCATTTCTTCGGCTCCTTGCTGCCCTCCACGGCTTGGGTCGTATGCCATCTGACCCGTTTGATCAGGTGCTCCACTTGACGCTGATCGCCATGTTCGGCAGCCTCTTGGGCTTGGGTGATGAGAGTTCGCGCTTCGTGCAAATGTTCCTCGATCTCCGCCTGCAGTTTCGGTGAGGCCACGGTGCCTCCCAGTGCCGCACGGTGATACACCTCCCAGGCATGGTCTACCTCGTGTTCGGCTTCGTGCACGGCCCCCAGACTTTCCTGGTGGGGGTGATCGGTCGGTCCCAGAGGACCGGCATGTATTTCCGTCGCCATCAGCAGCGCGCTGAAAGAGACCCCCAGGGCAAAAATAGTGTGCTGTGACATGTGCGCCTCCATAACGAGCAACGACTATCAGCCCTTTGCCGCCTGTTCAATCAGCGGTTGTAGCTCCAACAAGTCGGCATTCTTCGGATCAATGGCTAAACCTCGAGCCAGCGCTTCCCGTGCTTCCACAAAATGTTCCCGCCCCATCTCCACGAGAGCAGTGGCGTAGGCCTGCCTGATGTGCAATTCGATTTCAGGTGCCGCAGTCCGGGCACAGCGAAATCCAAGGCCGACGCCATAGCTGTTGTTCTTGGGATGGTTCCAAAACCGATGGGTCGACCTCAGTGTGGTTTCTGGGGCGATCCAGGAGCCTCCACGGATCACTCGCTTTTCTCCGAGGGTTAATAAGTCCACATAGGTTCCGGTTCCCCCTATCCAGACGGGCCTCGCTGGTCCTGTCGGGTTCACCATCGGTTCGAGCCGGCCATAGAAACGAGGGTCGTACCAATCTGAGACCCATTCGAAGACATTTCCGGCCATATTGTGAAGGCCATAGTAGCTGACGCCGTCGGGATAGGAATCAACCGGGAGGGTCGCCTCATGAGTCATCCCGAAGTTCGCTCGCGCTGGATCAAAAGTATTCCCCCACGGGTAGATGTTGCCGTGCGGCCCTCTAGCTGCCTTCTCCCATTCGGCTTCCGTCGGAAGTCGTTTGCCTCGGTATTCACAGTAGGCCTGAGCATCATGCCAACTGATTCCGACGACGGGCTGGGTCGGGCGATTGAGGCGTGGATCGTCCCAATAGGCGGGGGCCGGATGTCCCGTCGACCTTATGAATTCACCATAGTCTTTGTTGGAGACTTCGAACTTATCAATGAGGTACGGGTCCAGGAACACCATATGAGCCGGGCTTTCATCGGTGAATGTGCCGGCAGGGGTTCTATTGCGGTCATGATAGGCTGCCGGAGCGTTGGCCGGTTTTTCAGGGATTTCCTTATCGAGTCCCATCACTGACGCTCCATAGCCGATGTACGCCATGTCCGTCGGGACCGTGAGTTCTTCTTCTGCCTGTGCCACGATTGACATCGCGCATCCCACCGTCAGCATCGCGATTATGGTTTTGGTGGGTGTCTGCATCAGCAATCCTCCAATTCCGTAGGTTATCCGAAGAGGAACGGCATCCTCCCCTGTACGGGCCGGGAGAAGCTATTTCTTCCTCTTCATGCTTTTCTTGATCAAGGCACGCGTTGCGAGATATTCCTGGTTGTCCGGGTCCGTCGCCAACGCTTGTTCGATAAAGACCAGCGCATCGGTATGCTTTTCCGCCCCCATCGCGACGAGAGCCTGGATAAACGCATCGCGCCCAGCTTGCACGGCTTCAGTTGATGGCGTCTCGGCGGACTTGGCGCACCGGAAACCGAGGCCCACGCCGTAAGAATTATTTTCCGGCCGATTCCAAAACCGATGACTGGCGTGGAGCGAGCTTGCCGGCGCAAGCCAGGAGCCGCCCCGCAACACACGCACCTGACCCTGGTTGGCAAAGTTGTAGCCTTGCTCGGGGCCTTGAGGGTTGAGCTTGGGACTGTCCTTGTAGTAAGTGGGTTCGTACCAATCAGCCACCCACTCGAACACATTGCCGGCCATGTTGGAGACTCCGAAACCGCTCACCCCTTCCGGATAGCTGTCAATGGGCATTGTGCGGTCGTTCTTCATCCCATAGTTCGCTTTTCGCGGATCAAGAGCGTTGCCCCACGGATAGGGTTTATTTCCTTCAGGACCTGTAGCCGCCCGTTCCCACTCCGCTTCGGTCGGCAGACGTTTGCCGTCCCACTTGCAAAAGGCATTGGCATCGGTCCAACTCACCCCGACAACCGGCTGGTTCGGCTGATTCAGTCGTGGGTCATCCCAATAGGCAGGTGCCGGATGACCCGTGGTCTGCATGAAGGCCTTATAGCGCATGTTGGACGTTTCGTACTTGTCGATGAGATAGGCATCAAGCTCAACTTGATGCCGCACCTCATCCCCATGCGCGAAGGCTCCCATCGTGAACTCGCCCTGTGGGATCAGGACCATTCCTTTATTCCCGGGTGGTGTGTCCTCGGCCAAGCCCGGAACGACGGATCCCGCGATCAACAGGGTCACACCGAAGAGGGTTGTGGTGATCGAATGACTCCGCATGGACTGCCTCCTTATTTTTTCTTCATGCTTTTCTTGATGAGTTCACGTGTTGCCAGATACTCCTGGTTGCCCGGATCGGCGACCAAGGCTTTCTCAATCGAGGCCATTGCATCCGCAGACTTTTCGGCACCCATGGCCACGAGCGCTTGAATAAACGCGTCGCGGCTTTCTTGCAGGGCTTCATCGGATACCGGCTGTGCCGACTTGGCGCACCGGAAACCGAGGCCGACGCCATAGGAGTTGTTTTCGGGCTGATTCCAGAATCGATGACTAGTGTGAAGCGAGGTTTCCGGGGCAAGCCAGGAGCCTCCCCGCAGCACCTTGACCGGACCTTGGTTGGCAAAGTTATAGCCTTGCTCGGCCCCTTTGGGATTCAGTGCAAGGCTGTGCTTGTAGTACGAAGGTTCATACCAATCGTCCACCCATTCGAACACATTACCGGCCATGTTATACGCACCGTAGCCACTCACACCTTCGGGGTAGGAATCGACTGGTGTCGTCCGGCCCACGTTTTGACCATAGTTGGCTTTCTTCAGATCCAGGGTGTGGCCCCAGGGATAATGTCGATCCCCGTCCGGGCCTTTCGCGGCCCGTTCCCACTCCGCTTCCGTGGGAAGTCGTTTCCCCTCCCACTTGCAGAAGGCATTGGCGTCAGTCCAACTGACTCCGACTACCGGCTGATTCGGTTTACTGAGTCGGGGGTCATCCCAATAGGCAGGAGCGGGATGACCGGTGGCTTTCATGAACTGCTTATAGCGGGCATTGGACGTTTCGTACTTGTCGATCCAATAGGGATCGAGCACGACCTGGTGCTTGGGTTCGTCTGCATGCTCATTGCTCCCCATCGTGAACTCGCCTTTGGGAATGAGCACCATGTCCTTGTCGGCAGCCGGCAGGTCTGCAGCTGTCGCGAGGGAAATGGCTCCTGCCGTGATCGCCATCCCTACGATGACTACTTGAGCGATTGTGTGACTCCGCATAAACGCCCCCTTCTGTGAGATGCCACCAGGCCCATCCTGGTAGAGCCGTGCAACTTGGTCCTTCGAGAGTTCTTCTGGTCTAACCCCCGCCGCCATTCGCGAAGATTCTGGAGGCCCTGATGCTGAGGTGAGAGGGAATCCCTCCTCAGCCGGGTGCCGTGCCTAAATGTCAGCGACTGATTGGCTTCGTGTAAGGATAGGCTGGTCCTTTAGGGTCAATTCTTTCGACGACGTCGACCCGCATCCCTTGCCCTCCATTCTTGTTACTGTCCAGCTGCGCTCCCTTCTCGTGGAGGGTCCCAATAACATCCACCCTATCCGGATGGGCGGCAAAGCCTGGCGTACTGAACGTGAGGCCGGCCAAGGTCAGCATGGTCAGGCATCCAAGTGTCACTGTTTCTATAGTCCTCATGGCATCCTCCGTAGGATTCGACGCGATTCGTTCGCGTGGTTTAGTGGTTTAGTGGAGCTGGATTCATTTCTACCGCTCAATGCACGGATACCGGCTGATGTTGCATCGTCCTGGACCGTTGGTGAAGGGAACGATTTCGCAGAATGACGGCATCGATGAGATCGCCGCACTGTATGCATCGCCTGGCGGTGCACTCCAACTCACTTGTGCTGTTCAGCAGATCGATACAAACCTCGTTCACCATCAGCCCTCCGCACCTGGTGCAGATAGATTGAGATCGGGCGCTGTAGGAAGTCGTGCTGTTCGATGGTTTCACAGATGGATTGGTGTGTTCCGGTCTTGCCATGATGACCTCCGTAGCTCTTAATGTCCAATGTATGACTCATGTATGTCCAATGTATAAACCAATTGTGTCCAATGTGTCAATAGTTAATCTAGAAATACTTAACAAACATTAGACTCAGTGATTATAAAATTAATAGGCTTTATAATCATGCAGTTATGGTGAAGATAAGATAGCGAAATGCGCAATATGCGGCTCTGAAGAGAGGAATGAGATGATGCAACTTGTCATTATCTGATGTTTGTTTAGTAGAGGAGAAGGTCGAGTGGCGATCAGGTGATGACCTGGAATTGGTTGGTCAGATGCGTCTTGCCCTCGTACTCTCGGATGTAGCTCAGAGGGGGGAAACCGAAGGGCCGGTAGGTTTCCACCGGCCCTTCGTCTGTTCAATGGATGCGGCTATTGGGATG
>CAYXKP010000224.1:0-5812 GCA_964465695.1 uncultured Nitrospira sp. | reverse complement strand
TCGAGACGCCGGAAGGCCCCAATATCGGATTGATTACATCGCTGGCGACCTACGCACGGATCAATCAGTTCGGATTCATCGAGGCGCCGTATCGGAAAGTCGTCAAGGGACGCGTGACCGATGAAATCGAGTTTCTCTCGGCGATCGAGGGCGACAAATACATCATCGCGCAAGCCAACTCGAAATTAGATGGGGCGGGGAGGCTGGTATCGGAAACCGTCTCCTGTCGTCACGGTGGAGACTTTGTCCTGGCCACTCCGGATAAGATCGAGTACATGGACGTGTCGCCGAAGCAAGTGGTGAGCGTGGCGACCGCGCTTGTGCCGTTTCTGGAGCACGACGATGCCAATCGTGCTCTGATGGGTTCCAACATGCAGCGCCAGGCGGTTCCTCTCGTGACGTCCGAGGCCCCCTTGGTCGGGACCGGGATGGAGGCCGTAGTGGCGCGAGATTCCGGGTACGTCATCCAGGCTCGTCGGGCCGGAGTCGTGGAAAGCGTCGATGCCACCCGCATCGTGGTGCGGGCCGATTCGAAGGACGGCAAGAAAGGGAAGGATTCCGGGCTCGACGTGTATGACCTGATCAAATTCCAGCGGTCGAACCAAAATACCTGTATTACTCAGACTCCCGTAGTTCGTATCGGTCAGCCGGTCAAGAAAGGGCAAGTGCTCGGCGACGGCCCGGCGATCGATCATGGAGAGCTCGCGTTGGGGAAGAACGTCCTCGTGGCGTTCATGCCGTGGGGCGGGTACAACTTCGAAGACGCCATCTTGCTCAGTGAAAAACTGGTCCGAGAAGATGCCTTCACCTCGATCCACATCGAAGAGTTTGAGGTAGAGGCCCGTGATACCAAGCTGGGGAAGGAAGATGTGACGCGCGATATCCCCAATGTGGGGGAAGAGGCGCTGAGAAATTTGGACGAGAGCGGGATCATTCGCATCGGTGCCGAAGTAAAGCCGGGCGATATCTTGGTGGGAAAAGTGACGCCCAAAGGAGAAACCCAACTGACGCCGGAAGAAAAACTGCTCCGCGCCATCTTCGGCGAAAAGGCCGGCGATGTGAAGGATACCTCGTTGACCGTGCCTCCCGGAGTGGAAGGCATCGTGGTCGATGTCAAAATCTTCTCGCGCAAAGGACTCGACAAGGACGAGCGTTCGAAGAGCATCGAGACCGACGATCAGATGAAGCTGCAGCGTGATCACCACGAAGAGCTGCGGATCATCGACGAAGAAAAGACGAAGAAGATCCGGAAGTTGTTGCTCGGCAAGGTGGTCGGTCGCGACCTGATGGACCCTGAAAGCGGCGACGTCATCCTGAAGAAGAAAGGCAAGCTCACGGCGGAAATTCTCAGGCGATTGCCGGATGATACGGTGCGGCACATCATCCTGAGCGATCCCGATGAGCAAAAAGAACTTGAGGACGTCGAGCGACGGGCGAAAGAGCAGATTGAAATCCTCCAGACCCTGTACGACGAAAAGGTGGGACGCCTGAAGCGAGGAGATGAACTGCCTCCCGGTGTCATCAAGCTCGTCAAGGTCTACATCGCAATGAAGCGAAAGATCCAAGTCGGGGACAAGATGGCCGGTCGACACGGCAACAAAGGGGTTGTGTCGCGGGTTCTTCCCGAAGAAGATATGCCGTATCTCCCTGATGGGACTCCGGTGGAAATCGTGCTGAATCCCCTGGGTGTGCCGTCCCGTATGAACGTCGGGCAGATTCTAGAGACTCACCTCGGATGGGCGGCGAAGGCCTTGGGCATTCAAGTGGCCAGCCCCGTATTCGATGGCGCCGCGGAGAAGGAGATTAAGGATCTGCTGAAAAAAGCCAAACTGCCGGTGAGCGGGCAGTCGCAGCTCATCGACGGCAAGACAGGCGAACCGTTCGGCAGTCCGGTCACGGTCGGGTATATGTATGTGCTGAAGCTCCACCATCTGGTGGACGACAAGATCCACGCACGGTCTATCGGCCCCTATTCTCTCGTGACCCAGCAGCCTTTGGGCGGCAAGGCTCAATTCGGCGGCCAGCGATTGGGGGAAATGGAAGTGTGGGCATTGCAGGCCTATGGGGCGGCATCCACTTTACAGGAATTCCTTACGGTCAAATCAGACGATGTGCCGGGTCGATCGCGCATGTATGAAGCGATTGTCAAAGGCGAGCCGTTCCTTGAGCCCGGGTTACCCGAGTCGTTCAATGTGTTGGTCAAGGAACTGCAGAGCTTAGGTCTCGATGTAGAGTTGGTCAAGACGCAAGACTAACCGCTTGTGTGCCGGTCGAAAACCGGCATCAGAGGAGGTCACTACCTTGGAAGGCGTATATACACTGTTCGAAAAGCAACGGGATTCGGTGTCGTTCGATTCGATGCGGATTCGCATTGCATCTCCCGAGAAAATCCGATCGTGGTCGTATGGTGAAGTCAAGAAACCGGAAACGATCAACTACCGGTCGTTCAAGCCCGAAAAAGACGGGCTGTTTTGCGCGAAGATCTTCGGTCCTACCAAGGACTGGGAGTGCAATTGCGGGAAATACAAGCGCATGAAGCACCGCGGGATCGTGTGCGATAAATGCGGTGTCGAAGTGATTCAATCCAAGGTCCGACGCGAACGGATGGGGCATATCGAGCTGGCGGCGCCCGTCGCCCATATTTGGTTTCTGAAGGGTGTTCCGAGCCGGATCGGTACCTTGCTCGATATGAGCCTCAAACAGCTTGAAAAAATTCTTTATTTTGAGAGTTATGTGTGCGTCGATCCGGGCTCAACCGATCTGGCGGAAAAAGAATTGGTGCCGGAGGATAGGCTGCGCACTCTCGTCTCCGAGTTCGGTTCGAGCGGGTTTAAAGTCGGGATCGGTGCTGAAGCGATCCGCGACTTACTGAGAAAAATCGACATCAACGCGTTGTGGGATGATTTGCAAGTCAAAGCCAAAGCGTCGACCTCGGCGGCTATGAAGAAGAAGTACGCCAAACGCTTAAAGGTGCTGGAGGCGTTTCGCAAGTCCGGGAACAAGCCGGAGTGGATGATCATGGACGTCATCCCGGTGTTGCCGCCCGAGCTGCGTCCCCTGGTTCCGCTCGATGGCGGTCGGTTTGCCACGTCCGATCTGAACGATCTCTACCGACGCGTGATCAATCGAAATAATCGGCTCAAGCGGTTGATGGAGCTGAAGGCGCCCGGCGTCATCATCAGGAACGAGATGCGGATGTTGCAGGAAGCCGTCGATGCTCTCTTCGACAACGGTCGCCGCGGGCGTGCGATTCGTGGTCCGAACAAGCGTCCGCTGAAATCCTTGAGCGATATGCTGAAGGGAAAGCAGGGACGATTCCGACAAAACCTGTTGGGCAAGCGCGTCGATTATTCCGGCCGTACCGTGATCGTCGTCGGTCCGGAACTGCGCCTCCATCAGTGCGGCTTGCCGAAGAAAATGGCGCTGGAACTGTTCAAGCCGTTTATCTTCCACAAGCTGGAAGCCAGAGGGGCGGCAACCACCATTAAGAGCGCCAAACGGCTCGTCGAAAAAGAGCGGCCGGAGGTCTGGGATGTTCTTGACGAGGTGATCCGAGAGCATCCGGTCTTGCTGAACCGCGCCCCGACGCTCCATCGGTTGGGCATCCAGGCATTTGATCCTGTGTTGGTGGAGGGAAAGGCGATCCGCTTGCACCCGCTCGTTTGCGCGGCGTTCAACGCGGACTTCGACGGGGATCAGATGGCGGTGCATGTCCCGTTGTCCGTCGAAGCGCAGGTTGAAGCACGGGTTCTCATGATGTCCATCAACAACATTCTTTCCCCGGCCAACGGCAAGCCGATTGCGGTGCCGTCACAGGATATGGTCTTGGGCTGTTATTGGTTGACGAAGGAACGGTTGGGCGCAAAGGGCGAGGGCAAGGTGTTTGGCTCTCCCGAAGAAGTCCGGATCGCCTTTGACGCGAGAGAAGTGGAAGAGCATGCGCGGATCAAAGTGCGGCTAGGGGGCTCGCTGGTACAGACCACCGTCGGTCGTGTCTTGCTGTCCGAAATTCTTCCTCCAGGTTTGCCGTTCGCGAATGCGAACAAGCTCATGACCAAAAAGGAGATGACGAAACTCATCGATGCCGTGTATCGGCAGACCGGTCATCGCGACACGGTGGAGTTTCTGGACAAGATCAAAGACATCGGGTTTACCTATGCGACCCGAGCCGGCTTGTCGATCTGCATCGACAATATGCATATCCCGAGTAAAAAAGAAGACTTCATCGGGAAAGCACAACGCGAAGTGAATGAGATCGAAAAGCAGTATTCAGAGGGCTTGATCACGAACGGCGAACGGTACAACAAGGTGATCGACATTTGGGCGCACGTCACCGAGCAGGTCGCCAACGAGATGATGAAGGAACTCGGCGCCGGAGGCGATCCATCGAAGGCCGAATCGTTCAATCCGATCTTCATGATGGCCGATTCCGGCGCGCGCGGCAGTTCGCAACAGATCCGGCAGTTGGGCGGCATGCGCGGGCTGATGGCCAAACCGTCCGGTGAGATCATTGAAACGCCGATCACGGCCAACTTCCGCGAAGGGCTGACGGTGCTGCAGTACTTCATCTCCACCCACGGTGCTCGTAAGGGTTTGGCCGACACGGCGTTGAAGACGGCCAATTCCGGCTATCTGACTCGGCGATTGGTCGATATCGCCCAAGACGTGATCATTAATGAAATCGATTGCGGGACGCGCGACGGCATTATCGTCAGCGCCTTGGTCGAAGGCGGTGAAATCATCCAACCGTTGGAGGAGCGTGTCCTCGGTCGCTTGGCGGCGGAGGATATCCGCGATCCCGTTACGGGAGAAATCATCGTCTCTTGGAACGAGGAGATTAATGAAGACTTGACGAAGTCGATCGTTGAAGCCGGCGTCGATCGGGTGAAGATCCGGTCCGTACTGACCTGTCAATCACCGCGCGGAGTCTGCCGCGCCTGCTACGGCCGTGATTTGGCACGCGGGCGCCTGGTGGAAAAGGGTGAGCCGGTCGGTGTCATCGCCGCGCAATCCATCGGCGAGCCGGGTACTCAGCTGACGATGCGGACCTTTCACATCGGCGGCACGGCCAGTAAGGTCGTCGAGCAAACGGTGCTGGAGGCGAAGCATGCCGGGCGCATCAAGTTCATGAGTTTCGATGCCAAAAAGAATGCCGATATTCACAACGCCGGTATCGCGGTGCGGAATAAAGAAGGTGAATGGGTCGTGATGAATCGCAATACGAAAATTGCGATTGTCGACGATAGTGGACGAGAACGTGAAAAGTACCCCGTGGTGTACGGAGCCAAGATCAAGATTAAGGACGGCGATCCGGTGGTCGTCGGGCAGAAACTGGTCGAATGGGACCCCTACTCTCTGACTATTTTGACGGAGGTGGGTGGAAGAGTGGCGTACGGGGACATCGTCGAAGGCGTCACGATGAAGGACGAGTTCGATGAAGTGACCGGCTTGTCGCGCAAGGTCATCATCGAACATACCGGTCAGACCCTTCGCCCGCGTGTGTCGATCAAAGATGAAAGCGGTAAGACGGCCAAGGTGACCGGCGGATCGAATGCCGTGGCCAGATACTTGTTGCCGGTCGGAGCCCATATCTTCGTCGAGAAAGGTGCCACGGTATATCCCGGTGACGTGTTGGCAAAGATTCCCCGTGAAACGACGAAGACCAAGGACATCACCGGAGGTCTTCCGCGCGTGGTCGAGCTGTTCGAGGCGCGGAAGCCGAAGGAGCAGGCGGTCATCACCGAGATCGACGGAGAAGTCTCCTACGGCGGTTTCGTCAAAGGCCAGCGCAAAGTTCTTGTCGACAATAAGA
>CAYXKP010000223.1:0-5991 GCA_964465695.1 uncultured Nitrospira sp. | reverse complement strand
ACGGTGGGGAAATTCGCCTGCGCCTGCGCGGCCACCAGCACGCCGCAGACCACCAGCAGCACACTTACCCGGATGAGATTGACGCTCATCCTACACATGCTTTGTTTCGATCCCATCATGCGATACCACTCCTTTCATTGAGGCCTGAGGCATATGCACCTGGAGTAAGTTCTTTCCTCACACATTCCGGAGGCCTTGAAACAAGTCGTCGAGGGTCGTCAGCACTCCCCCGGTGATTTGGCGAAGCTCTTGCCCTGTACATTGCAGCGGAACCATCCGCCGTCGTTGCCAACCTCTGAGAGCGAAAACTTTCCCCGGCCGTTTATACGGCTTTTCGCACACCACGACGAACTCCTTTCCATGATCGTCTTCCATGATGAACCCCTTCACATTCATGCGACCTGATCCCCCTTTTTCAGTCTTATTCGTAAGCGGCACCATTGTGATGGCCAAGGAAGCACTCCTTCCCATTGAGATGCCGGTTCATCATCTTTCCACCATACGTTTCCTTGCCCGTATCAGACGAGACCCGGCGGTGACACTGTGAGTTCACCGCCGGACTCGCCGGCCCGGGCTGGAGCCCACAAGGAGATAGGCGGCTGGATAGGGCGAATCCAGTCTGGCGCCAGCCTGGGACATCGTATCTGCGCATAGCAAATCCCGTGCTTCAGCCGACATCCTAGTTCTGATCTCCCCATCGGCATAATCATGTTGAAAACCGGCGATTTCACATGATCTCGCATGAGTCACGCCGACCGTCTTCGACTCACGGTATCGATTCACTGAATCTGAATTGATTCAGTGAATCCAATCGGATTCATGCGGCAAGATCTACTTCCTATGTCTCTTATTCGATCCAAGCAGACCCATCCATATGACTCCCGCCTCGATACTCTCCTAGGGGCCGAAGGAGTCGTAATGCTGTGCTCCTTCGATAGCCTGATCCTGTTTGCTGCGCGGCACCTAAACCTTCACCGTGCCGCTACAACCAGCGCCATGCTCGTCGGTCTCGGTGAAGGCCACCCGTACACAGGACCCACAGCATGCAGAAGAAGAACCTCTCGCATGGCAGCCTCCCGTGCTGAGTGTGGGGGTAGGCGACCTCTTCAATGGTACGACGGCGGCGCAACTGCGATGCCAGTTTCATCCAGAAACCTTCGCTCGATCCGTCGCTACCATTTACAAATCGTTAGGGATCGGCTTTTTTAAAAGGATGGGTCCCAGCTTATAACTTGCTTGCGGTAGTGCGATGAAACGTACTTTGCGTGCGGAAGAATGAAATAAAAGCCGCTGCCAGGCCGTGGCCGATAACCCGTGCGGTAAGCTTTCACGGAACGGAAGGACACCTACTTACAGCCCTCGTAGGATTTCCCGGTACGAAGGCGGCATGCAGACCAGCATGCGGGACATTTTCTGACCCTCACATTCGGGTAATCTCTCCCTCGACTCTTTCAGCCCTATTCGCTTCTGTTTCGAACAAGTACGCCGGTCCGCATTCGGTGAGCTTGAATAAATGCATGATGTCGATTCCCATCCCTATCAATGCCAGGCACCATCCTCCTACGATCATCCACCAGGCCGACGAAAAAGGGTCCGAAGGCTGGTCAAAGTTGAACACGCCCACTACCCCACCAACCGCCAGCACCATTCCACCTACCATCAGCCAATAGCTTAGAATTTTCATCTTCGCCTCCTCAAACATGCCGTGTGTTTGAACAGGTTCGACAGCCAGGCGGAGGATCTACACGCCTTCCTATGTGTGCATGGCGGTTATCACGCACCTCCTTGGATGTTCCACCGCCAGCGAGATCTGATGATCGTGGCGGACTCTACTCGTTTTCCTCAAATACGCAATCCCTCAAAATGTCTCTGTCGAATAGATCCGATTGGACCTTCGCATTCGATGTGTCAAACAACCCGATGGGCGGACGGGAACTGGCGTGATACAAGAGACGGGCGCCGTGGCCCGCGCAAGCGCTTGTTTTACGTAATCAGGTGCAACAAGATGGAAACCCGCGATGTAAGAAATGAGCCGAGGTTGTCTTAACGCAAGACTTCATGCGAGAAGGATGCTACTACTCGCGCAACAAATGACATTGGGGAAGACAACTCCTAAATTAGTCTCGTAGTATTGAAACTGCTTTTGGAACAATGCCGATCCATTCATGACCGACCAATCGAGACACGAATATCTGACCGGACCAGACCTGCACGATCTTTAACTGGGCCAGGTAGTCCAGAATGTCATCGGCCATGTGCTCCGCCATCACGCGATGGCCTTCCGCATTCGGATGGCCGTCTACCTTGGAATTCACGACCGAAGCCACTTTAAGCCCCGCGAACCAAGGGGCCGTGTCCTTGACAGGCACTCCCCGGGCATGCCGAACGACATCTGCAAGCAAGAGAGGATTCTCGTCCGCATCCATTCGTCGAAAGAATATGATGAGTGGGATTTTGCGTTCTTCACATATCGTCACCAGCTCTTCTAGTGACGCCATGGACTCACGCCACCCCCTCGCTTGCTGCGGAGAAGTCGTTGTGGCCCCCCACGGAGGTTTGGGCAACGCATAGGTATAGGTATGATGTATGAGGCGATAGAACCACAGCTTTCCCACGAGGGTGATAACCATGTCCGGGAAAGATTTGCCCCACGGAGAGCTTTGAGTCCAAGGATCAAACGGTCCTTTGTTCACTTCGATATCATTCTGCACATAGGTCAACAGCACCAGGTCCGGCTGCAGAGAGAGCCCGTCCCGCTTGAAATAGGTTACCTCTTGCACCGTGTTGTACCCTCCGACACCGCTGTTGATCACCCGCACCGGCCGGTGCAGCCGCCCCGGCAGTATCGATTCAAGCCGGGCGGCGAAAGTCTTGTCCTGGTCCACGCCTGTCCCAAAGGTCACCGAGTCGCCCAACGCCAGAATTCGGTATTCATGATCTCCTTTCGGCAAGATAGGTCGATCGCGTAACCCTCGCTCGTTATAGGTGACGCGCACATCGCCGTAACGGGTCTCCCACGATGGTTTGTGCCGGAAAATGAGTTCGTCATCCGGCAGTTTGTCGCGCATATAGTCTCCCGCCTGCTCATAGTAAGAAATGCCGAGGGGATCCACCGCGCGAATGACCAGTTCGACCGCACCGATCGACAAGAGGAATGACGCGCCGCTTATGACGATTCCTGCTCGTGCCTGGTGAAGCTTCAGATACCAAGCAGACGGTGCCAGCGAAAGCATCACAGCGATACCGATGAGGAGGCCCAGCAGCGCGACGTAGCCCCAGCTGTACCGACCGAGCACCACCGGCGTATGCGACCGATAGGTGACCGCAAGCAAGACGAGGGTCCATGCCACGACCACGACGCCGAACTTCACGTATCGGAGGTTTCTGTTCATTTCGAAGCTCCACCAATAAATTCTGGACCGTGACTGCGCCGTAACTTTTCTAAGACACCGTCCGTTTGCATGTAGGCCATCATCGCACAAGGCGAGGTTGAGGTAAGAATGAAACTCATGTTTTGGTAACTCTTGAGGATGTCTTACTTCGATGAGGCAGACCCGGCCGATTGGCGATAATCATTAAAACGCCTCGCCTTCAAGTCAAAGCGAGGCAATGTCCCATGCGGAACGACCTTTACCGCCACACGCAGCGTAAGGGCATTCCGAATTTCATGCGCCACTGCAGCGGCAATAGCTTCGGCATCTCCAGTCGTCACTTCGACGCGAAGTTCCATCTCATCCAACTCACGGTTCCGATACACATCCACAGTGAATTCTCCGACCTCCGGAAAGCGCCTCACAATATTTTCAATCGCACTGGGGAATACATTAATCCCACGGATGACGATCACCCCGTCGACTCTGCCGATAATTCCTCCCTCTAGGCGATGAAAGGTTCTCCCACATTCACAGAGATCAGTATTCAACTTGACTCGATCACCGGTTCGGTATCGGATCACCGGCATTCCCACTCGCCCGAGGTTGGAGATGACCAATTCTCCTTCTTGAGCCAAATCCCCTGTCACAGGGTCAATCACTTCACAGATAAATTCACCTTCGTTCACATGAGGACCTTGTTGAGCCAGGCATTCAAAGCCCCAGGCGCCGACCTCCGTTGCCCCGGTATGGTCGTAACATTTTGCTTTCCAAATGGATTCAATACGTTTCCGTGTTCCAGGTATGCTTGCCCCGGGTTCTCCCGCGTGAATGTTGACTTTTACGCTCGAACTGGAAAAATCTATCCCATCCTCCTTGGCAATTTCCCCCAAATGCAACGCATAGGTGGGGGTGCACACTAAAACCGTCACCTCATTGTTGAAAATCGCCTTCACTCGCTGCTGAGAGGACATCCCTCCCCCGGGAATGGACATCGCACCGATCACTCGTGCTCCTTCGTGAGCGCTCCAAAATCCGATAAATGGGCCGAATGAAAAAGCGAAAAAAATCCGATCATGCGATGATACTCCGGCCGCTCTATAAACCATCGCCCAACAACGAGCCCACCAACTCCAACTCTCCTCCGTATCCAAACAACGCAACGGCTGTCCTGTGGTGCCGGAAGTCTGGTGAATGCGGGTGTACTGCTCACGTTGAAACGTCATGTTGGTTCCATAGGGCGGATGAAGGGATTGATCATTCGACAACTCCTCTTTCGTTGTAAATGGAATTTTACGATAGTCGTCGAACGTTTGGATTTCATTCGCATGCCTGATTCCGGCCTTTTCAAACTTAGATCGATAGAAACGGTTGGTCTTCAACACCGGATCCAACATTAATTGCAGTTTTTTTAATTGAATTTGCTTTAAGGCTTCCCGCCCAAGCGTCTCAATAAAAGGATCGAGGTACTCGAAATTCATGAGATGTTCCTTCGTAGATGAGCCACATGTCTTCACACGTTTTGGACTTCTTCGAGAAAAGCAATGTAACCGCTCGTTCTAGACTCTCCATTCAGACATCCATCAATGATGCGCCGGCATTGCGTCGCCTTGAGAGGGGAATTTCTCGTTTATCAGCATAATAGGCTTTCCACCCGCTATGATCCGGTACGTCCTGCTGAGTGCTTCCATCCCGGCCAAGCCGCGAATGGCATCGGGAACATTTCTGAGAGTCTCTTTGCCCCACCACAGCAATTCTCGGTGTGTCTCCCACCGATTGCCATATAGAATGCGTCCGATTCCCCCACCCTCCAATTGGAGGCCTTCTTTGATAAACTGAGGCAGTCGATCCAGAATGATCAGCGAAGGGGCATAGGCGTAACAAGTACAGCTTCCCTTCCCGCGCAATAAGACTTGACGCATGAGCACCTGGCTTCCTTTTTCTGCTTCTAGCCATTCATTATCAACGGTTAACGGCCTGATTTCCTGACCTAACCTTACAACTTCAATTTGTTCCATGGTATAGGCTTCAATAAATTTGGTGACCGTTCCATCGGTCACGAGAAGAGCCCGTTGAAACGGAGTCAATGTTCGAAGATTAAGTTCCCGCAGATCTGCCGGCAGGGCAAATTGAGCCGTGAGCAAATCTTCCATAGGATTAAAGTCATTGGCCTTTTGCATGAGTTCACTACGGAAAGAAACTGTCGCTTCCCTCAGCCAACCCGAGAGATTTCCTGCGCAGCGTCATGAGAAACATGGATTCATATCCGATTCCGATTGAGCGTTACAAATAGGGAAGCTGTAGACCTTGGATTCTTTCAACATCATACAATTTTCGAAAGCGGGCCAGCAAAGATTCCATTTCCGGACGTATCTCATGTAAGAAGGAAGCGGCGTGGAGGAGCCCGATACGAGCTGCGCCGAGATCCGCGGTGCGAAAAATCTTCTTGGCCTCGAGAGATTCCCGTCTCTTCCAGATATCGGGGTGATTCTGCAATCGAAAACCGGCCTTAAGGAGAGACGGCTTGCGACTCTCGGGGAAAATGAGGGCGTAGTCATGCAAAAGGGCATAGTCTTCTTGGAAACCATCCGTGCCGGGCAAAATGAGATAATAGGGAATC
>CAYXKP010000222.1:0-5999 GCA_964465695.1 uncultured Nitrospira sp. | reverse complement strand
GATCTTCCAAATTGATGTTGTTCCCACGCGGAAGGACTTCGATTTCCCTCCGGCTTAGTGAATAGGTCTCGCTGGACGCTTTGGTCTGGATGGGCGGCAAGGGTGAGACCACTTCAAGCGCCACTTCGTGGGTCTTCGAAAGCGTAAGTGTTACAGGCTTCGGGGAATTTTCACCAAGCCTCAATACGACGTATTCGCTACGGTACGTCTCCTGCACCGCACTGACGGAGTATGTGCCTCCTCCAGGCACGACGATTTTAAATTCGCCGGCGTCGTTTGAAACCCCTGACGATATAATGTCACCTTCCTGATTTTTTACTTCGATGATGGCCTGCGGCACGCGCCGAAGGTCCTGTTGTTGTACAATGCCCTTGATCGCCAGGATTTGTTCGTTGTCCTGTGCTCGAACAACCGAAAACATTGCGATTACTGAAAGGATTATCACGAACGTCATGCCCGACACGCGTCTTAAGGCTCGGTGCATCATGCCCCTCCTCACTCACAAAGCAATAAGTGATTAGCGAAACGAGATGGAACAGGCGTAGGTGAATCCCCGGCCCGTCACATCCTCATTATTGACTTGATGACTCGACTAGACCGTAGGAGGAGCGCGGGAAGGACCGACGAGTGAGGGGGCAGCCGATAACAGAATGGATTCGGATGGAAGTTCCAACTGCCGGACAACGTCGCACACTACAAAATGTGGAACATTGAGATCGACCGAGCCAGCGATGTGATGTTGGACCCACTGACAGATGTCGGTTTCCGAATGTTCGTGACCATCGGAATCTGCCGCAGCCAGCTCGTGGTGGACGTCCTGGGCCACGGCGAATGGAGCGAGACTCAGGATGATGCAAACCATCCCCAATGCGACTCCTGAACGAAGAAGCATGGAGAAATATTTGAGCTTCATCGGAAACATGGCGCTAGAATAGGCACCCATGGTAAGAATTGCAAGGACGCTAACTCATATGTTAGGCGATGGAATCTTTAATGAACACAACCTGCCGGGCATGGCCGGACAGTGCCCGCTTCATCGTAATGAGCAGCGCGAAGAATAAGACCAGAAAACCGACTATGGCCGCCTGCCTGCCACCACTTCCCGTGCTCGGTCGTGAGAATCCAGTTAAGCAACGTTGTCTTGCCTGCTCCCAGCCCGTTTATACCGTGAACGGACTTCAAATCATATTGCACTCTCGAATCCAGTTCTCCTCCGCATAGTCCTTGCCAAGCATCGAGCTTCGCATCTGATCTTCCTGGGTTCTTCCTTTTACCGTTTCATGATCGCGTTTTCTGTCCGGCGCTGAATCGCCGTTTATTGCGTCGTCTATTCTCCGGCTGACGAGACCGTGATCCGTGACAGGCGTGGCAGGAAAGTCCATAGGGAGGACCATCCCATGGCTCTTTCACTTCGGGGTTTGTTGCCGGCCATAATGGTCTTGACGGTGATCTTCGTCACAGGAGCGCCATGTCCCCATGCCGTTGAGCAGGTGCATGAACATCTTAGATATTAAGGACCTCAGGATCATACCGCTGAGTACTTCAGTGCTGATTCCTTCGATCAAATGTAAGATTGTTAAATCGTCTGGCTACTTGGCACATTGCTTTCTAGGGCACAGTGGTGCTATGAAATAGGAAATCGTGCTACCAAAGGGGAAAGCGATGAAACAACTGGTGCGCTTCGGTGTCTCGCTCGATCATCATTTGCTGGACACCTTCGATCGACATATCGAGCGGCGAAAATACACCAATCGATCGGAAGCGTTGCGTGATCTCATCCGAAACAACTTAGTCAGTCAGGAGTGGAATGAGAATAAAGAAACGGTTGGCACAATCACGTTCGTGTACGACCATCACGTGCGAGATTTAACGAGCAAATTGACCGATATTCAGCATGACCATCATGGGCAGATCTTATCCGGCATGCATGTACATCTTGATCATGACCATTGTCTCGAAGTGTTGGTTGTGAAGGGAAAAGGTTCCGAAATAAGAAAACTCGCTGATGCGCTGGTCAGTGTCAAAGGGGTCAAGCATGGGAAACTCACAATGACAACCACCGGGAAGGGACTGTACTGACGAGCTGTACGGCATGAAGGATACCGATAGGAAATGATGGTCCAGTCGATAGAGCGCCGGCATAGTGTCCCGGCTTGGGCAGCATCGATTGCACTGCACGGCGTTGGGATGGCAGTTGTGGGTCTGTTGCTCGCTCAGATGAGACCGTTGCCGTTGCAGGAAACCTTTCAGTGGAATGTGTCGCTGGTTCAACCGCTACGGGAACTTCCTATCGGACCGAGCGGGGAAGCTATACCCTCACCTGCCCCACACCCAGATAACAAGCGGTTGCGCCCAACCGCTACCACATCCCAGGCAGTGCCTCAGAAGATTGAAGCCCGTCCAACACATGTCGAAGCAACGCAACCGTCTCAACCACTGGAATTATCCAGGGAGACCCCGATTGCAGAAACCGGAGAGGTGACGCCCGCTCCATCGCCCCACGAGGTAGTGACCGAGACGCAGGTGTCCCAGGTGGAAGCCGTGCCGAAAGAATCGATCGCTCCCGCAACATTGCTCGAGTCGGCTCAGCCAGTCAGTCAAAATGGCCAAGAGACTCCGGCACCTCGCCCCGATTATGGTTGGTTAATCCAATCTCTTGCTACTCGCCTCGCGGAATTGAAACAGTATCCTGCCCTCGCCCGTAGCAACGGGCTCGAGGGTAAAGTATTGCTGCGGGCGGTGATTCGGGCAGATGGGTCTGTGGCCGAGGTCTCCGTACAACACAGTTCCGGTCACACAGAACTGGATGCAGCTGCCATGCAAACCATGCGTAACGCCAGCCCCTTGCATCTGCAGCATGAATTGGACAGGTCTCAGATCGCGATCACCGTTCCGCTCGTGTACAGACTGACAAATTGAAGCACCGGGTGGTTGTAAGTATAGGAGTGAAACTTAACACCGGCCCGCAGCGTCATAACAAGAATGAGCATCATTGTGAAACGGATTTGTGTCATTGATGGGCGAGGTGGAGGGATGGGTGGCCGATTGGTGGAGGGGCTCATTCGGGATCTGGGGACGACGTATGACATTATCGGCATGGGAACAAACGAGACGGCCGCAATGGCGATGAGGCAAGCGGGAGCCACGCAAGTTGTTGTGGGAGCTAAAGCGATTGCTGTGGTGGTGTCCCACGCCGATGTGATTCTCGGCACGCTGAATGTCATGATTCCGGGGGCCATGTTGGGTGAGATTACTCCGGAGATTGTGACTGCTGTGCTCTCGGCAAAGGCCAAGAAGGTGCTGTTGCCATTGAATCGATCTCATGTCGAAGTGGTTGGAGTGGAAGAACAAAGACTTGACCACTTAATTGAGACTTCCCTACAGCGAGTCCGTTCACTGGTGGCTGCCGTCTCCTAGGCGCGGTCTCCTGCCGTTACGATCTCACAGCCGGACCACGAGGGTCTGAGCCAGCCGATGAGCCGGCTGTTGTCAGATCATCGTGGGCGTCTCATCCGTCCACACAATTCATGATGAGGAATTGTGGACATGACACGCGCACTGACACTTGTACTGGCTCTTGCAGTCGCGCTCAACTTTTGGGAAAAGGTCCAAGCCCATGACCCGGACGAGCCTGAGCTGGAAGTGCCGGAGGTCGCTGTCATCGGTGAAAAACCGGTGGCGGCCTCCTCTCAACAATTCATTCCGGACAAGGAAATTGTGCTCCAGCCCCAGGGGAGACCGGCCCAGATTCTGCGATTGATCCCCGGCATGCTTGCCGTTGAACATTCCGGCGGAGCGGGAAAAGCGGACCAGTATTTTCTGCGCGGCTTTGATGCCGACCACGGAACGGATGTCGCTTTCTTCCTCGATGGGATGCCGATCAATCTGCGCTCCCATGCGCATGGACAGGGCTACACCGATTTGAACTTCATCATTCCCGAAACAATCGAAGGGGTCGAAGTTAATAAAGGCGCCTACCTACCTGAGTATGGAGATTTTGCAACAGCGGGAGCGATCAATTTTCGAACGCGCCAGGTGGTAAAGGAAGGAATGATTCAAGGCGCCGGCGGGGAGTTCAGCACGCAGCGGTACATGCTCATGTTTTCTCCGACCAAAGAGCGGGTGCGCAGTCTGTTCGCCGGCGAAGGCTACTACACCAATGGTCCGTATATAAACGATAACCAGTATATTCGAAGCAATGTGTTGGGCAAAATGACGACCTATCTGACCGGCCGGGACGAACTCAGCGTCAAGGGTACCTTTCTCTATTCCAAATGGGACGGTTCCGGCGAGATTCCGTTGCGGGCTGTGACAAACGGAACCCTGAACCGCTTCGGTGCGATCGATCCCTATGAGGGAGGAAACACACTGCGTACGACCGGACAATTGGACTACCACTACGATACGACTTCAGGCGGCCAGTTCTATATGAAGGCGTACGGCCAATACTACCGGCTGGATCTGTTCACGAATTTCACGTTTTTTCTCAACGATCCGGTCAACGGCGATGGCTTTATCCAATATGATCGCCGTGCAGTTTATGGGGGCGAGCTCGGATTCAAACAACGAGGTGACATCCTCGGCATGCCCAGCATCGGGACCGTCGGGTTTCAAACGAGGATAGACGATGTGCATGCGAAACTTGGTACGCAGTTACGGAAAAGCTTCACAGGTACGACGATGGACAGCGATGTGTTCTCGGCCTCCTATGCGCCGTTTGTTAAAGCAGAAGTGCAACCACTGTCATGGGTCAGGTTTACGGGCGGGGTACGAGCCGAGGTGTTCACCTTCGACGTGAGTAACCGCTGTACCGTTTGCGTGGAGCAATCGGCTGGACAAACAAGCTCCGGCATCGTCCTCCCGAAGATGAACATGATTCTCGGTCCATGGAGTGGAACAGAATTCTTCATCAACTATGGCGAGGGTTTTCATAGCAACGATGCGCGGTCTGCCATCAGACCAGGGTCAGCTCCGCTCTCCCGCTCCATCAACTATGAAATCGGGGTACGCTCTCGGCCCTGGGGACCGGATAGGATCGAACTCCTCGCGACGCTCTGGCGCATGGATCTCAAGTCGGAACTCGTGTTCGTCGGTGACGAAGGTACGACGGAAATTCGCGGCGCCACCAAGCGCCAAGGTGTCGAAGTCGCCGCCCGCGGCCAAGTATGGGGGCCGCTCTATGCCAACGGCAGTTTTACCTGGACACACGCCGAGTTTCGCAACGGCGATGCCATTCCGTTGGCGCCCGAGTACATCGCCTACGGGGCGGCTATTTTGAGATGGCCGGAAGGATTGACTTCTCAACTCCAGGCTACCTATATGGGAGTTCGACCCCTCATTGAGGATCGCAGCATCAAAGCTCCGTCGTGGATCACGTTTGATCTGTCCGAGCGGTATCTCATTCCGATGCGGCTCCCTCATGGACGAGTGGAAGTCTTTCTGTACGTTCAAAATCTGTTCAACACGGAGTGGGAACAGGCGATCTTCGCGTTCGAATCAAGACTGAGGAATGAACCACCCGGAGGATTCACCGACATTCATTTCGTGCCGGGAAATCCTCGAACGTTCTTAGGCGGCCTTGCCTATTACTTTTAAGGAGATCGCACGGGCGATGCTGTTCCGATGGATCAGGATTAGGGGGTCGTAGCATGACTTTATTTTTGGCAAGGATGAGAAGTACCAACCGACAGATAGGAAAGCCTGTCTGATGAATATGCATGCCGTTGGAGCATGTTTCTTTGTACAGTTTTCGTTCATATCCCGTGATCGAGAGCTGCAGTATAGAATACCATTGACGGTTAAGTTGACAGAAGTATAGACTCACTCCATGCGTATAAATTATCACTCCCGATCCCTTCTCGCCTTAACCATTGTGGTGTTCTTACTGGCGTTCAGTTTCAATGCCTACGCTTGTCTCCTGCCGCTGTCGGGAACCGATGATGCGTCGATGGCCAATGGTTGTTCAACTCCCGTCGAGCAACCGAGTCGGCAATTATGTG
>CAYXKP010000221.1:0-6122 GCA_964465695.1 uncultured Nitrospira sp. | reverse complement strand
GCTTCCTGTGACTCCGGGCTCTCTCCTTTAGGCGTGACGACCGTCACAACGTAGTGGTAACAGGTCCCGTTCGCGAGGTCGTCGTGGACATAGGGACTTGAGGCGCCTTCCAGACAGGTGGCCTTGTCTTTCTTCACCCCGATCACGCTCTTGAAATCTTCAGGGCCGGCGATGGGACGGGTCAGCTCTGAAAATTTGATCTGCACGCCCTTGGTGGTCTGGAAATAGAGGTTATAGTACATGGCATCCGGAACCGGATCCCACGTGATGGTAATGCGCCCATTACCCGGTTTAGCGTGAACATTCTGCGGAGGCGGCGGAAGTTCTTCCTCCTCCGCCACCGAATCTCCTCCGCCCCACTCGCCTTGAAGCCCCTCGATACAGAGCGAGAATCGACGGAATTGAAACGCGTCGTCAAAAAGCAGAGCTTTCATCACGATGTTGCCTCAGATTGCTGTGGAACGGTTCGGAAACAGCGGACTATCAATCGCTTAGACTTGGATTGGTCACTCTAGCAAAGCCTCTGAAATAGAGTCAAGGCAACGGCTACCATAGCCTTGGAGGTGACATCTTGAGGCCCCTCTATGGTATCCATAGCTCGATCGATTACAATGGCACCGACCATTCCCGGTGCGCATCCCGTGAGTAGACGGTTCTCTTCTGTCGTATCTGAAAAAGAGCAGGGGGAAGGTCAAAAAAAACCTTGCTAGCGAGTCTCTGAGCGACCCGGTTTGGTCGATGGTTTTCGTCCTCTGAAGCAACTAAGCGCCCGCACCATTCGTATGAATAGCGGATAGGAGATTCAAAGGTGAAACAATCATGAGAATGTTCCAAGTCAGACAAACTGTTACGTATGAATTGACGACGGCCGCAGGTACAGAGCAGGAAGCCATTTTAAAAGCCAAAGGCATTCCGCTCACACAATGGACCGCCGAGGCCGATGAGATCACGGCGGAGATGCTTGATGAGACGGACGAAATCGACGAATATTGATCGACGCCCATTCTCGGTCGGCAGTCCACATCAGGAGAAGAAACCATGCGTGTGATCCCAATGATGTTTATGTCAATGCTGTGCCTGACTTTCATAACTACGGTGGCTATTGGAGCCGATGCCGGAGACAAGAGACGTTCAGTAGGCCAGACTACATCAATGGACAAGAAAACTGAGGACCGGGCGCGGTATGTCATCAAGATCGCAGGGTGCAATGATTGCCACACGACCGGCTATGCTGAAGCCGCGGGTAAAATTCCAGAGAAAGATTGGCTCAAAGGGGATGCGATGGGATGGCGAGGTCCCTGGGGGACGACCTACGCGAGCAACTTACGACTCTATATGCAGAATATCTCGGAGGACCAATGGATCAAGGTCTCGCGTTCCGTTGAGTTTCGGCCGCCGATGCCCTGGTTCGTTCTTCGCGAAATGACCGAGCAAGACCTACGCGCCATCTATCGATTCATCAGACATCTGGGTCCGGCCGGCGAACCGACACCAAACTATGTTCCACCCGATCAGGAGCCGCCCAAGCCGTATATCCTGTTTCCATAGCTTGGGACAACTGCACAAGGACAGCAGTCTTCAGATAGAAATCCTGCTGCGTCATATCAAGGCAAGGCGAAACGGTAATGTACAACAACGTTCATAAGCCGCCACGCACCGGCGCATCAGCGACAAACCCAAACCTCGGCACGCAACACGTACCATTCAGACAGCCCGTTACCTAAGGCTCGGCACTCGCAACCGGTGCTGTTGGCTGCAAATTACGCTATTCAATACAGCCGTGCCCGGCCATCGCCGGTTACTGGCTCTTCTTGTAGACGGCTATGCCACCCAGGAAAATCGCGAGCATTACTGTTGCGAAGATCAAGAAGGTACTATCCATGGCTAGCTCCTTTCGCTTGAACCATGATTCCGAACGTTGTCGTGATCCTCTCAATGGTTTTTGCTAGCTAACTTCCACCTTACGAGACCGCTGCGGGTGACCCTTGCATGGTAGAAAGAGCCACCCACGCGTGGCGCTTAGGACGCCGTGCCAATCTCCTTCTACACAGATGTAGAGACCCGCACGAGAAATGGGCTTAGGGCAGCTCCACGAACGATAGGATGCACTTACCGGCAATGATCTCTTGACACCAGCCAGAAACCCACAAAAGCCTGTCAATATGATCGACAGCTCCTACGCGGGGCAATACGACAGCTCTGGATATCCGGCTAGCGTGATTGGCGGGCTACCCGCCCATGGCTCGGCGGGCCGACGTGATCCGGTGGACTCAGGTCTTCCATCTCCACCTCCTCCTGCTCAGGAATGACTCGAAGCATTACACACGCGACAAGCCAACGGACTATTTTCTCCATACTCCTGTTGGATCTTCTCTGTCAACAAAAGAATACAAGGCACACCAAATCGGCACGGGCATAAGCTATGCCAACCCACCACAAGAACCAAGTGAACGCCGGAACCTCGCGACCCAACGGGTGGGAGTGAATTAACTTGCTGATGTACTCTAGCGCTGCACACGGAGGATGGGCCCCAGGGCAAGCCATTTAGCAGGACCCAACGCGGACCTGTGAGGTAAGTGAGCGACATACCAAAACACGATGTCTTGCTCCTGAACTCCTTGATTGTCTTCATCATACCCGAGTTGCCCCCGTGCTCCGAAGCTCCACGGCACATCCTCGCTCGCATTGGCACGGCGAATCGCCACATCAAAATCGGCGAACTTGTCTCGATCACCATCGTCTTTCAAGGGAGAATACCCGGTACCGGGCAGGATCCAGACACCATGGCCGTTCAGTTGATCACGAACCAACCACATTTTGTGGAGCGACGGAATTTTGACATCGTTCCGCTCGTTCACATATTTTCGCCAACCTGGTCCCCATCCGCTGTCCGACCCTCCATCTTCATGGACGAAGACCTGATCCATGCCATTGCCGTTGATGTCGAAGTCGAACCGCCAGTAAGGATGGTGATCATGGTCGGTGTTGCACGATAACCCTCGGCTCTGCACGACGGGCCTGAGTTCGCCATTCTCCGAAAGGTGCCATGACTGATAAATATGATATTCACCGATCCGAGCGTAGGCTCCCACTTCGAGCCACTTCACATTATTCTGAGTGGCGCTCTCCATGCAGACCTTCTGATTGCCGCAGTTGACGATCGGCACGAGGTCCTGCCATCGCAGACGATCTTGAAACGGCCCGCAACGTCCGCTGTCAGCTCGTGAGCCGAACCAGGTAAAGGGATTCCACCAGACCCGTTCTTTAACGTACTTCACACGGATGACCGGCATGCTGGCCTTGGCAAGAATGAGCTCGTCCGCATACTTCACGTTTCGCAAAGCCAATCCCGTGTTGTCCCGAACCTCCCAGTCGAAACTCCAATGACTCCAGTCCACATGCTCGGATTGCGTCTCTGCAATCAAAGGCTGGGACCAACAGAAAGCCCAGAGCATGAGCACTGCGCTCAACCAGATTCGTTTCATCCCATTCCTCTCACGAGCGAGGCGGTTCCTCTCCGGCCTCTAGAACTTTATCCTCGGTCAAATCAACGACCGCCCAGTATTTGGGATCTCCATTCTCTCCTTGGGAAAAGGTGATCCAGATCGTACGGTGAGCATAGCCGGGATCGTTCCTGAAGAATCCGCGGTCAGGTTGCATGAGCAGTCCATGACCCTGGAGTTGTTCAACCTTTCCGGCCAGGCGAGGGTCGGCTCTCGCCAACTCGATTCCGCGTTGCACGTCCTGTCGGCCTTCCGGAGGCTGATAGCCTTCCAGGCGAGAGACGCTCAGCACATTCGTCTCCTTCATCTGAACTTCTAAGGCGACGTTTTGGCTGTAACTGTAATACACAAGCCGTGTGAGGTTCGATGTGTGCCGACAACACCCAAAAGATATTTTTCCCTCGGGCGGTAGGCGATCAGCATCGATGAATGCCCATCGGCTGCCCAGGAATGTCGCGACGCGCCGATCACCTTCCGCGGCGTTACGTAATGTCGCCACGTCATGTGAGGTCAACACAGCGGAGGCATTCGTGGTCCGCTTGACAGCGACATCGGGAACGGTCCCCGCCATCCGAGGTTTATGGTGACCGACAGTCTCTTCGCCGGCAAATTCAAATACATGCGGTGAAGGAGCCTTATCGGGCAGTTTGACCTTCTGCACGGCGGTTTCTGGGTCCTCGGGGCCGAATGGACCGCGGGAGCCGGCATCAAGGCTGCAGCCACATTCAAAGACGATGACCATGACTAAAAACAGATTCCGACATGTGGATCGAAATCTCATGTCAGTTTCCCGGCAATTCCCAAGGCCAGTCTAGAGATCTGCGCGGCAGCCTTGATGACGGCGGCCCGTTTCTTTCGCGAAGCCGCATCGAGCACGGCCTCCTTCATAAGCTCTTTATAGGACTTGATCTCGTCTCTACTGAAAGGCACGATCTGCGCAATCGACTCATTATTAAAGGTGTTGGCGAGCTGCAAATAGAGGTTCGAGATTTCAGCCGCATAAATGCCCCGTCGGAGCGGATCATTCTTGTAGGTTTCAAATTTTTTTCGCAGTACGGCGACCGCTTCCAGAAGCGCTTTCTGCCGGACCTTCGTTTCATCTTGTTTCCCGATTGAAAATTCAACGGCACCCAACTGATCAACCAATGCCTTGGCCTCCTCACGCGCATGGTCCACTTGAACCGAAAGATCGATGATTTCCTCATGCGCACTTTCGGCCGTCTCCATCAGCTGCTTGATCAGGCTGTCGTTGCCTTCCAGAAAACCCACGACCCCCGCAATACTGGTCTCCATGGCGCCTCCTCTATTGACCGTCGTCTTTCTTCAACTTGTCCAGAAGGTCGACCAAATCAGCCGTAAAGGTATGGGCTCGTTGCAGAGCTCCTAGGCGGACGATACGAGCGCCCACGACTTCATCGAGAGCATCATTGACTGTCCGTGAGTGATTCACGATCTCCATAATGCGATCCGACTGTCCCGGAGCCTGATCAATCAGGGCGGCAATAAATTCGGGATCCACAGATGCCAAACCCGATTTATTCGCATACTCCGTCAACTGAGCATGCAGCTTCCCTGCGTGCTTCCATGAATCATTCAGCGCATTCGCCGTATCACGCAGACCGCAGAAATCTTCCTCAAATTGATCCCAGACGGCTTTTTCCAATCCCTGATAGTCCGCCAGATACATGTCACCGACCAAGTAGGCAGCGGCGTAGGCCGCTTCTCCCTTCTTACCCGCGACATTCCGGTACGAGGACAGCACGAATTGATGCTTGGCTTCCTGAGCCTGCAAAGCTTTGAAACTCTCGTGCAGAGCGCTGCGCGCCTGTTCCAAGAACTTGATACGCGATTCCGTTTCTTTTTGGAACAGATCGATGTTCGTCTGGGCCGCATCGATTTTGATGCCTTCCTTATGGAGGAGATCGCGAACCGCATCACTGTGGATCGAGTTGCACCCTACCGCACTCAGGAAAATAAGCCCGACGCTCAATGCGATGGTTGGTCGTGCCATCATGCTGATCTCCTATGAATCATAGACGCGCATCACCGGCGCAACGTCCGCACCGCTTCCGCAAGTGACTGCACTTCGTCACGGGACAAGGTCATGTCGATATCCAAGTATTGCTTAATGATGGCATTGATGCGGCGGAGTGCTTGTACATTGGTGCGGTATTGGTCGAACGCTGTCAGGTCCACCATAGACGATGCCTGTGAGTCCGTTGCCACTCGCTGCTCGACACGCCAGATGAGCTCAGGTAGCTTGTGGAGGAGATTGTTCATGTCTCCCATGCCGGCTTGGAAAAGGATTTGTCCGGTCGGCCCCTTTCGTTCCGGCAGGCTCTTGAGCCGAATCTCATTGATCAGCGCGATGACGTCTGTCCCCAGTAGGTCGGCATCGTCCTTTGCCAACTCGACATCGACCACATCGGTCAGCTTCGGATTCGTGGTGGCCCATTGCAGCGCCAGATTGAGCTTGAGACGGGTCTGCACGTAGCGATACCACTGCTGGTGTCGCTGAGTCACATTTCCGATCAGCTCGCGGTATTGCTGCATCAGCCGTTCATTCTCGGCATAGGCCTGATCTTTGGCAATCAACGCCTGTTTAACTTCGGGTGGCAC
>CAYXKP010000220.1:0-6311 GCA_964465695.1 uncultured Nitrospira sp. | reverse complement strand
TCCCGCCGAGCCGATCCGGACTCCTGGATCATCGGCGGCTATGCCACGAAAGAAGTCATCAATCGCGCGAAGTTTCAGCCGCAGCTTGTGGGTACGTCCATTACAAAAGACGATGTGGCCTTTCTGGGGACCGACCCGGGAGACGATGTGACCCAAGCCTGGTGGGAAGAGATGTTGGTCCAGTGGTTCGACGTGCCGGAAGAAGAAAAGCCGCTTGAAGATAAAGAAGACGGCCCAGCAGCCGGTGAGGACTCCTCAGCGACAATTAAAACGAAAGTGTAGCCAGTGTTCCGCGTGGTCGAGTCTGTTAGCCGCCTAAGTCTCAAGGTTCTCGTCGGATCAGGCAGAAGAGGTCTCGTGCACCATGCACGACGCGAAGAATGAGGACCTCGTCGTTCTGCACGAGGTACACGATCCGGTATCGGCGGTCAGCGACCAGCGGACTTGCGCCATCTGGCAATTCTTTCTTTCAGCTCTTGATGGGTGAGGACTCGCCCCTCCGCTGCATCTTGAAGGCCTTTTCCACCTGCTGCTTAAAGAACAACTCTTCCATAATCCTGCCGGTGGTTACGTCATCCGGTAGCTGCTTAATAAGCTCTAACGCCTCGGCTTTGGCTTTTGCCATGCGTGCTTCCTTCCCTTAAGTCCGTCTCCGGCAAGGCTATGCCCGGAAGCCAGAAAAAGCAAGTTTGTGCGTCCGCCATTGCGAATGGCATACGCAGGTGTCTCGACGGATGTGCTGATCCGAGTCCGGGCCGCGCGAGTGTATCTCTGACAGATTACAATCAATTGAGTATGTGTGGACGGTGTCGTGTCTTGAAAATACGGGCCCGCTACCCCCATAGCCCCATACTGTTTCGCCCGCCTTGCTCACGATAGGATGAGGTCCGATGATGTCGAGTAGCTGATAACTCATGTGATACATCAAGAAAGTTTAGAATCCAAAAACTGCCTGAGCATTCCGCAAGATAGCTACAGGCAAACATCAAGCCATCAGCCGAACAGATCCATCTGTGCCGGCTGGGGGGATTCAATATTCAAGACTGGTGCGGCTGTGGTAGGCGCTGCGCTGGTTGGCTCCGCTGGTTTGGAGTGGCGGTCGAGGAATTCCTTGAGCTTCTTGAAATCCTCTTTCAGCGTGGGGAGCAGGTTGCCTTGATGGAGAGCCGCGGCTGGATGGAGCAGCGGGAAGATGACGAAATCCTTCATGTAGAAGGCTTGAGCTTTCACTTTCGTGATGCCGACTTTGCGTTCCAAGAGAGTTTGAGTGGCCCAGTTGCCGAGGGTGCAAACGAGTTTGGGTCGAATCAGCTGAATCTGCTGCATCAGGAATGGCTTGCAGGTCTCCACTTCGTCCTGCTCGGGGTCACGATTGTTCGGTGGTCGGCACTTGATCACGTTTGCAATGTAGATGTGATCTCGTGACAGGCCTGCCGAGGCCAAAAGGTCGTTCAAGAGTTTGCCGGCTGCTCCCACAAACGGCTCGCCCTTCTGATCTTCATTGAAACCTGGCGCTTCCCCGACAAACATGATACTGGCATGGGGATTCCCCACGCCGAACACAACCTGGCTGCGCCCCAGCTTGGCCAGCTTGCAGCGCTCGCAGTTGACGAGAGATTGAGCGAGGTCTTGAAGAGGAGTGAGCGTCATGAGTCGTGGGGGCGACAAATTGGCAGTGGTATCTTAAAAACGGCGAGTTGCGATGTCAATCAAGATTCCAAGGCCGGGAGGCGGAAGATGGGGATGAGGATCACAGGTATGGGAGGCCTGCTGGCGGTGATGATTCCTGCGGTAACTGCCGCGGCTTCAGTGGAACTGGCAGCGTTTGCCGATAAGCCCTTTTGTGAAAAAGTGGCGTCCTTGTTTGGAGAACGTCTAGAACCCAATGCCGAGCTGACAAAGACCGTGCAGTGGGAACCAGTGGCATTGAAGGGCCAGGGGCCCACTACTCGGCGCTGTTCGAATTTAGCCAAGACAAGAATGGATCTCGATAACGACGGACAAGAGGATCTAGTGGTGAAGACGACCTTTTGCCCAAAAGGCTCACCAAGCGACAGTTTCTATATGTTTCCCGCCGATAGCGCTGTGCTGGAACAGGCGAACTGGCAAGATCTGAGTCCGCTGTTGGCGACTCCCAATAAATTTGAACGAACCGGCGGGACATATCCTCTCACGGCGCTCAGGATCGACAAGGCCTCAGTGCCTCCAACACTGAGAACATCCTTTTCCCTTCAACCGTTCATACTTGATGATGAGGCGTATATTGGAGTATCGGATACGAGGCGAGAATGGATAGTGATCGCAAAGTATCGCAGTGGCGAGCAGTTTGAGGATGTGTGCTACGTGCGCAGTGGAGCTAATTAAGGTAACATCGTAGCGGCTGAATCCAGCGGGGTGCCCACCGCGTTCATAGGGGCTTTGCGCACAGTTCCACGCGGTCAACAGGGTGCGAGCAGACAATTTCCTGCATGAAGCCATTGGGATGCTCGTACCATCGAGACATTCCAGGGGTCAAGCTCCATGGCCGATGATGATGTCGGCACAGCGACGGGCGCTGACGAGCGCGCTCTCCAGATTGGCCGGCCATCCGGTATCGGTCCAAGCCCCGACGACGAACAAATTCTGGATGGGACTCTGTTGAAGCGGCCGCAGCCGCGCGGCACCTGGTGTAAGCAACAGGGCAGCGTGGTGCTCGCGAAAGACCGCCCGGGCTATCACATTCTCTGTGGCTGTTCCGGAGAGCAACTCGCCCATCTCGGTCTGCGCCGTATCGATCAACTGATCGTCAGTCCACTCGGCCAGCGGGTTTCCGACGGCCGACAGCCGATATATGATCTTGCCGAGCCCAAGCGATGTGCTGATGAGCTGGTGGAATGGTCGGTTTGACAGGAGGAGCAGACGAGGCCGTTGTTCCGTAGTGGGGCAGGTCAATTGAACCGCCACTTCGTTCAGACTCTTGACCTCGGTAATTTGTGCGAAGTAGGCATAGCGAGTCAGGATCCGGTCCGGCAGTAGCTGCAGGAGGTTCTGGTACGACAGTGCAATAATGTATCGATTGGTCCGTAGCCTGGTGTCGTCGTGCAGCCGCACTTCGCTCACGCCGTTCTGCCCGAACCGAAGGATTGGCAGATGGGTCAGAGGGACAATGCGCACATCGCCCTGGTGAAGCGCCCGTTTCATTGGTGCAAGGAACCGGTGGTCGATAGTGCCGGCCAGGTGCGTGAGCTTTGCGTCCGACGCATCACGAAGAAATACGGTCGACAGCAGATGAACAAAAGTCGCGGCGGAAAGACGCGCCAGCGGGTTGCCGACCAACCAGTGAGCGAGGGGATCCCAAATCCGTTCTCGCGCTTCGGGGCTTTGCCCGGTTCCCGTGAGCCATTCTTCCGCCGTCCGATTTTCTAAGTCAGCCGGCAGGGTGTGGGCTTGTTCCCATATCTGCTCGACATGGGAGAAGAGTCTCCACCGATCCTGCCAGGAGAGGCCGTGGAAGCTGAAGAGGCTCATCATCCACTGAAAGGCTCCGGGAAGGCGGGCCGACTGATAGGGGACGATTCGTCCATCAGGCAGCCGAAATTCCAATGGAATCGTTCGGTCGGCTTTCGAAGACTCTTCTCGATCGAGCGCGTGAAGGACCCGTTGCGTCTCATGGTGGCATCCCAGAACGATTGGAGCGGGGTGGGATGCATCGGTCCGAAACCCGTCAAGCCAGTCGGGATGATCAAGCAGGGTGATGTGGTGGCCCTGTCGATGAAGATGGTATGCGGTGGCCAGGCCGGCCAGTCCGGCGCCGAGCACGAGGACGGTGTGTGGAGACGGCGCAGTCACGAGAATCGGGAGCGGAGCCAAATACGGAGGGCGATAATGACCCGTTGAGCGGTAGTGAGTCCGATACGAGGTCCAAAGACCTGATAGTTCGATTGTTCAATCCGTTCCAAAATGCGGCTGTAAATACCACGCATGATTTCTGCCACCGTCAGGGCGCGCCGTTCCTGAGGCGAGAGCCCCATGAGGGCCGCGTGAGCTCGTTTGTAATAGTGGTGCGCGCGGGACGCTTCGTACTCCATCAACGCACGGAACTCAGGGGAATAACTTCGATTGAGTATGGCCTTTTCCGGATGATTCCACTTCCGCAAGTCGTCCAGGGGCAGATAAATCCGGCTGTCGGCGGCATCTGTTCCGACATCGCGGAGGATGTTGGTCAGTTGGAAGGCCATGCCGAGTGCCACCGCATAGTCCTGCGCTCGCGCCGAGGTGACACCGAATACGTGCAAACAGATGAGCCCCACCACGGAGGCGACTCGATAGCAGTAAAGAGACAGCTCATCGAACGTGACGTATCGATTGTTGAACAAATCCATCTCGACGCCCTTGATCAATTCCTCGAAGTACGCCCTTGGAATACCCAAGGCTTTCACATGGTAGGCAAGGCTCACCATGATCGGAGTAGTAGGCGTGCCCGAATACACCGCCTCGATCTCCTCGCGCCAACGTTTGAGTTCATCTTTCGGGTTGCTCCCAGCGGCCGGTTCGTCGACGGCACTATCGACGGCCTTGCAAAAGGCATAGATCGTATACATGGCGTCGCGTTTGGCTTTGGGAAGGAACAGGAACGAATAGTAAAAGTTGCTGCCGCTTTGCTTCGTGTAGGCCGTGCAGTACGCTTGAGATTCAGAGACCGTCATGACGCGCAGTCCGCAGTGAGTGTCGACGTCTCGAGTTTGATCGCTTTGGCCGGGTCGATGGGACGATCAGGGGTCGGGCGCAAGATCGTCGCCAGCAGCTCCACGCCGTCGACGAGTCGCGGGCCTGGCCGGCTGAAGAAGGATGCGGCATCGACGACGTACAGATCCGCCGTGTGCTGTCGGCATGCCCGCCGCCACGCCTCACCGGTTTGGCCGACGCGCTGGAGTTCGTTGATCGTGCGCTCGACGGAATAACCGCAAGGCATCACAAGAATCACGTCCGGTCGCGTTGCCTCCACGGCGTCCCATGTCGTCTCATGCGATGGTGCATTCCGAGATCCAAGGACATTACAGCCGCCGGCCAACTCAACCATTTCCGGAACCCAGTGGCCGGCCACATAGAGAGGATCCAACCATTCAAGACACACCACGCGAGGGCGCGAGGATGTTCGGCTGGTTTCTGCCCGCACACGGTTCACCCGGCGGCGGAGCGTCTCGGCCAGTGTCCGTCCCTTCGCTGGTATGCCTGCCGTTTGGGCGATGCGCTCGATGTCATGGATGACATCGTCCAATGTCGTTGGGCTGAGTGTGAGCACGTTGGGGCGATGTTGAAGTGATTCGATCGCATGTGTGAGTTGGTCCGGCGTGACCGAGCAGACGTGACACAGGTCTTGCGTCAGAATAAGGTCCGGACAGGCTCGGCAAAAGGCGTCCTCGTTGAGGCGATAGAGCCGCTGTGCTGAGGCAACTAGTTCTTTGACCTGTCGGTCAATTTCCGCACCGGAAGCGCCATCCTTTCCGACGATGGCTTCAATCATGACAGGAACGTGTCGAACCGAAGCAGGAAAGTCGCATTCGTGGCTGATGCCGACCAGTCGGTCGGCCAAACCGAGAGCGGCGATCACTTCCGTCGCCCCGGGAATGAGTGAGCAGATTCTCATCGCTCGATCCATCTTAGGTCGTCCACAAGCGGGCCCGCAAATCTTTGAGGGTCGTTTCGCTCAAACTATAGCTGATGGCATCGGCCTCGTGGAGATCCTGTACGGTGTGAGTATTGGCGACCGCCAAGACCTTCATTCCTGCTGATCGAGCCGCCCGGATGCCGGGCCGTGAGTCTTCTATGGCGAGACAGGAATCCGGCGGGATCGGAGCGGCGGAGTGCCGACGATTCAATCCCGCCAACGCCTGCAGAAAGGGTTCCGGATTGGGTTTGCCGCATGTCACATCCTCTGCGCTGGTAATGTGACGAAACGCTTTCCGGATTCCGATCTGTTCCAGCACCAACTCGATCTCAGCGCGCAAGGCACCCGAGGCAATGGCAATAGGGTAGACGGCCGCGGCTTCTTCAACAAACTCTCTGACACCTGGAAAAATCACGAGGTGATCCTTGATCGAAGTCAAATACGCGGCCGCTTTTTTGGTCATCAACTCTTCGACGAGCGCGGGAGATATCGGATGGCGATTGATCCGTAGCGCTTCGAGAATACAACCACGATCGTCAAATCCGAGATAGTCGGCGTAATAGTCTTGTTCGGTCAACACGATCTCGATGTCCGCCAATGTCCGGCGCAGACTTTCAAAGTGGAGCGGTTCAGTGTCGGCGATGACACCGTCGAAGTCGAAGAT
>CAYXKP010000219.1:0-6372 GCA_964465695.1 uncultured Nitrospira sp. | reverse complement strand
AGCTGACTCTTAATCAGCGGGCCGTAGGTTCGACCCCTACACGGCCCACCAAACCACACTTCGTGCGTACCGCCGCCTCTTCATCGCTTTATTGTAATTGACGGCGGCGGATAAACACCTCCAGCGCTCTTTGTCTTAACTGCAACACCGAACTTCGTTCGTACCGCCGGCTGATCAGGCGCGCAGCCTTTCTTCATTGACGTCAGCGGATAAAACCCTTCAGTGTGTGCCGCTCTATTCTGTCAGGCAACCGATACGACTGGGACCTTCCGGGGCTGAAGCGTCATTCGGATGCCGCCTTTCGGCCGCAACGTCACCATGAGTTCAGGCTCGACGGTCTCTTGGGCCAGTTGGAGATCATAGCGGCGGCCGATCAGGGCCAATAAAAGCGGCCCTTCCACTGACGCGAAATGGATTCCCACGCAGGCGCGCGGTCCCGCGCCGAAGGGAAGATAGGCATATCGGGAAGCTGGCCGATCGCCCTCCATCCATCGTTCGGGGATAAATTCCTCTGGGTTCGTCCAAAAGGCCGGGTGTCTGTGCAAGTTGTACGTACCGACGAGGACGAGCGCACCGGCCGGTAACGGTAATCCGCCCACAGTGGTACTGGTCTCTGCCTTGCGTTGGACCGCGGGCGCCGGCGGATACAGACGGAGCGATTCATCGAATAGGGCCCGCGTATACGGGAGGTGCGGAAGGTCGTCGGCATTTGGCGTTCGTCCTTGAAGCACCTGGTCTACTTCCTCGTGAAACCGTGCCTTCGCCTCGGGGTGGGTCGCCAGGAGGTACCAGGTCCAGGCTAGAGCATTCGCGGTGGTCTCGTGTCCTGCTGCAAAGATCGTCAGCGCTTCGTCCCGCAGCTCTTGGTCACTGAGCCTGTCACCGGTCTCTTCGTCGCGGGCCTGAAGCAAGAGATCGAGTAGATCCCCATGGGTTGCTCCGGTGCGGCGGCGCTCCGCGAGCAATCCATAGATCAGCCCGTCCATGAACTGCATCACAGAACGAAATTCGCGGTTGCGCTGAGTCGGTACCCAGCTCGGGAGGCGCAGGGGATTGTGAAACGAGTCGAACGCGTACTTCAGGCTCACCCGCAGCGCATGGCTGATCCGCTCGATGTGTTCTGCCATGCTGGTCGTGAACATCGTTTGCGAGATCACTTCGAGGGCCAGCTGCATCATTTCCGCGGCAATATCGACCGGTTGGCCTTCACGGTCCGCCCAGCGGGCAATCCGCTGCTCGCCCACCTGAGCCATCCGATCGGCCATCGTCGCCATCCGCGAGCGGTGAAAGATCGGCTGAATGATGCGCCGATGTCGCTTCCAGACGTCGCCTGAACTGGTCACCAATCCATTACCCAGAACCAGCGCAAGACCGACCGGCCGACGAGGGTCGTAGACTTTTACAAAACAGTCGGCTTGCTGGACCAGAATGTCTTCGGCGAGATCGGGATGACTGAAGAGATGGAGAGTCTTCGGGCCGAGCCGGAAGCGCAGCGCATCCCCGTACCGGCGCCACCACTCGCACATCGTCTCCAACGGTCGCTTTTTGAACCCGGGTAGATGGCCAAGCAAAGGCACCGCGCCGGGCACATCGACAAGGGTGAAGGAGGAAACCGGGTCCGGCATGAGAGCACGGACCGTATCACACTAGGTGAGGGGCATCAAATGCAGGTGAGACAGTCTTGGTTATGAGTAGTAGAGTCGTAGGGTGAGCTAATAACATCGTCGATCAATTTTGATCACCGATCCGGTTTGCCTCGCACAAAATCAAATCCCGACTTTGATTAAATCGTACGACCACGGTTAAGGATAGCTTATTGGCCATCCCACTCAGACCTACTTAGCCCCATTCAAGCCCAGCATATCCAACTGTTAGCAAAATCGAAACTTGGCTGGAATAGGGCGGAGTGGTGTGGAATGAGGTGGGCTTGAGACCAAAATGAGCACAATCAGTGTTCTTCTTCGACTGACATAATGTATTTCAATGTGCTCACTAATGATACGGGCCGAAGGGGAGTTCATGATCTGAAGCGGTGATCGCTTTTCTAGTAAGAGTACGTGCGGGGACTCGAAGATCTGTTGCCATGATAAGGACAGTTCCTGCAGATCCACTACACACTGTAGGGTCATACTGACCTTCTACTTCGCACTTCCACAGGTCCTGGCCTGTGGAAAGATCAATTAGTCGATACTTAGCAGCGACACGAATAAGTGTAAGCAATCTCCAGGGTTTTTCCCACTGAAGGATGGTGACTAATAGCAACGCATCAGCTCCTGTCAGTGACTTCAAGGAAGCTAATTCCGATTTGGAGATGTCCTCAGCGGTAAAGTGAGTTTCCTTGAGGAGCATTCGTGTGGCAAGGAATGGGAAGACATAGTAGCCACGTTCAACAAATTGTCGGCTCAACACTACATCGAAAGCTGCCGCTGCTTCGGGCTTTCCAGACTTATTGGCTGACGGAAGTACTAGAATGGATGGGGTGCGATGTTGGGGAGGATCTGCCGTTTTCGCCTCAGCGTTAGATTTTTGAATCAAGGCGTGCAACCGGCCAACGAATACCTTAGCCTCTGGATAAAGTTCCCCCTCTTTGGAGATTCGCTCAATTGCTTCATGGTGTTTGCCATGGAGAAGAAGGAGTGCGCCCTGATCAGCATATACACCCGGCGGGATCCGAGCTGAGACAAGCTCCGATGAAAGAACTGCCTGGTCCAATGCGGCTTTTGTCTGTGTGGTCACATTGCCAACAAAAGCGTCGTACAGGCTGTCTTCGTAAACGGCCATGTCGAAGACAGGTCTGCAGCCGACGGCCATCAGCACAATCATCAAACCTGTTAGTCGATATATGCTTCTAATCATATACCCTCGGATACCACCTATTTTTGTCGTCGCGTGCCGATGAACTCACTCGAAAGCGTTGTGTGCAAGCCGCTTTCAAATATTGGTCAATGCTTAAATTTCTCTGTTCAGAGTAATGAGAAGGATGATGTTCGTCAAAAGAAACGAGGTTACATGCACGGGAGTCAGTGAACGACGCTCTTCCAGGCGAGAATTCATTGGCTTGCATTTAGCCGATGGTTCAAAAACGTCGTGGAACACATCCCAGATCGTCGGGATTTCGTTAGGATTGTGATCAGAGTTTTCAGATATCAAAACAACTGTTTAATGTACAGCGATTTTCTCTCATCTAAGGAAGGTCTGAACAATTCCCCATTTCGATGGGCAGACCTTCAAAACACTGGGGATTCGACGGGGTCAACGCCTCGAATTTCGAATTAATAAGACCTTCCTAATCAACCAATCGGATTTCTTTCCCTTGACCTTGTAAAATAAGCGTTCTAAAGCGTGCCTTCAGATTGATGTCGTCAGGCTTCGTAAGCATTAAAGCTACAGCCTTAAATAACTCAACCGTAGTAAGCAGGCCGAAGCCTTTTCTTTGTACTGCGATTAAGACCTTGTCTGTAAAAGGTGCTTCTCTATGTTGAGGTGGTTTCAGCCTATAAGGGTTCCCTATAAGAATCCCATGTGCGTATGTATTATTTTCATGGAAGTCCTCGTCGACCACTCTGGTTAAATGATCAAGCTTGTCAATGTGGATTGACTCGTCATCCCTTCCCTCTACCTCCGCAATTGCACGTCCCTCCTCGGATGATAGGATCACATCGTGTTCAAGGTGACCTTTTTGAAGCCGCTCTGACTTAAAGCCCATAAATTCGAAGACTCTTAATACAATCTCTTCTAACGGCTTCCCTTTTTCATATAGGAGGCTTCTAAAGGAAGAGAGGGTATTTAATCTTTCTATGGCGGTGTTCATCCGATTGCTCTCCTCCTTAATCCTCACCTCAATCGTCTCGATCTCTTTTGTAACTTCCTCTTCCCCGGGAACAGCATAATCCCCTATCCATGGGGGGGGAGGGGTTCGTTCGCTGTTGGCATAGATCCTTCCAACACATTGGATAAGAACACCGACAAACTTTTTAGGATCCATAGCATCGGTAGTGAGGTAAGGTAGAAATACCACCATACCACTAGTTAATCGCATCGATGCTCCGACAATTTTACCAGCCTTGTTTCGAAGAAATCCTTCACTATAGGCAGTAGGCAAGTCCTTCTCAAGATAAGCACCATATGTGAGCCTTTCGCGAAACGCATAGTAGAAAGGGGCAAAGGGATGTTGTGGAATTGAGAGGGAGATAGCATGTCCAGTGCCTCCAATGAGACGTTCGGTTATGTAATCCGACCAAGGGTCATCCAACCAGCTGTAGTTTGTAAGGGTAATGGTACCCCTGCGCTGGGAACCGACAGAGATGCTTGATATTGGCGCGAAGAATGAGATTACGATTTTTCCGTTTTCAAGAAGTGTTTGTATCTCTTTAGTCCTGCGATTTACTAAATCCTGCATTGCCGAAGGATCCGCTCGCTTCATAGATTCATCGAGCTTTCCCGGTTCTATAATTAGTACATCTGCATCCAGCAAGCTGAAGTGGCTCTCAAACGTTGTATTCAAAACTTCCGGAGATGCAATTGTGAGTCCGAGGGAGATAAGTTTTAGCATTCCCGTCTCCGCAGAAAATGTTGATCTGAATGGGGCGATAAGATACGTCAAAACTCCATAAAAAGCGATGAATGGGCCCACGAACGGATGAAGGTTTGTGGTCCTGTCCGTAAAGTACCGCCTAGAGGATTTCAGTTATAGTACTGTCGCGGCCATTAACAACTCACTACCTATTCGCTACCGCGCCTATCGTACGAAACGATGTGAACCTCCTGCTCGTAGGAGCAGGGACCGATGGCCAGTTCCACACTCATTTATCACTTTGCGAAGCAGAACCTCTAGACCATGGATGTGGTCGGGTCTGCCGTTCCACCAGGCATTTGATCTTTTTGCGTGCGAATAGGCATACTACGTATCCGCCACCTGGGTATTGCCTTCCCCAAGAAGGGTCAAACCTGCGTCAACAATGCATCTACTTGTAGTCCGCTATGTCGTGCGTTACGATAGGCACCGGCGATTTGATTGACGATACGCGGACAGGAGGATGCCATGAGACAAACACACGTATTGATAGCCTTGGCGATCTTGGCAGTAACCGGAGCCGTCAACTATTTCCAGAGCCATGCCGAAGCGTGGCAAGGAGACATCATCAAGAACCTCAACGGGATGATGGTGGAGCGGGAGTCGTTGATCTACAAGGTGGGAACCGATGCGTATTCCGGGGTATCTGGCTCCGACATGAGGCCCGGGGGGATTCCCTCCGAGCAGGGGTCCGTAGCCGGTAGCCAATCCCGCTCTACAGGGGAGTATAAGGGTGGATCACCCAGCAACGAAGGCCGATATGGCTCCAACCCTTCCGAAAACTACTTTAAGAAAGAATCGTCCGGATCCTCATCTGGACCCTACGGTGGATCCGTTTATGGCGGGCCCCCGACGACGCCGAGTGCTGATCCCATGATCAGGGAATTGAGTCGTGAACCGTCAATGAGGTAGGAGGAGACGACGAGGTTATGGCATCTTCCTGAAACGTGACGCCAATCTCGCCAATTATTTCGTTTCTTCCACTGTAACCAGATAGGTTTGGGAGCCATCGATCTTCAGAAGCCGTATGTTATGTCATGTGTATGTGATGATAAACCTCTAGTCTTCACGGTGCTTTCGATTCATTGTGCAGAGCGTGTGTAGCGTGATGAACTGAATCCTGCCCGCGTTTCATCGTAGCCTGGCACCTTGACTGGCCGGAAGTTTGCCTGCAACTAGCCGTCCTCTGTCCATGCCCCTTGGGAAATCCATCAAAGGATGGTACCCTAACGGCTCTTTACCGTCTCGCCGGCGCACTGTTTGTGCAGACACAGATTGCAAGCCCCTGCTAGGGAGAGCAGGACCATGACCCGCTCCACACGCGTCTCCCAGTTTACGAAGCAGGATCTCTGGACCAAGGATCTGACGACCATGTCATTGTTCCAACGGTTGGGCACGCAGGCGCTTCGGCTGGCCACGGCCGTGGGTATGGAGTTCCGCCATCGCCTGCTCGATGCGCGGGCGGCCGGTCTGGTCTACACGACGTTGCTGTCGTTGGTGCCGTTTCTCGCCGTGATGTTTTCGGTGCTCAAAGCGTTCGATGTGCACCATGTGATCGAACCCTTCTTAGCCGAGGCGCTGGAGCCGCTCGGTCCAAGAAGCCGGGAGATCACCACGACCATCATCGGCTTCGTGGACAATATCAAAATGGGTGTGCTCGGTGTGTTCGGGATTGCCGGTCTCTTCTATACGACCTATTCGCTGATCGACAAGATCGAGCAAGCCTTGAATGCGATCTGGCAGGTGAAGCAGGGGCGCACGTGGGAGCGGAAGTTTACCGACTACTTGAGCGCGGTCCT
>CAYXKP010000218.1:0-6418 GCA_964465695.1 uncultured Nitrospira sp. | reverse complement strand
GGTCAAGTCGGAAAGTATCTGTTCGAAGAGATGGTTCGTACTCCGGTTCAGGTGGATATCGGCAGCGAGTTTCGGTATCGCGATCCGCTGGTCGGAAAAAACGACTTGTTCATTACGATTTCTCAATCCGGTGAGACGGCTGATACACTGGCTGCTGCACGAGAGGCGAAGCAAAAAGGTGCGCGCGTCGTCTCGATCGTCAACGTCGTCGGCAGTACGTTGGCGCGTGAGTCCGACGGAGTGCTATACACGCACTGCGGTCCGGAGATCGGGGTTGCTTCCACCAAGGCGTTTACCGCGCAACTTACCGCGCTGTATCTCCTGGCCTTGCATTTCGCGCGAGTTCGTAATGTGATGAAGATAGCGGATGGAAAAGCCTGGCTCGACCGGTTGGTGCAATTGCCGGTGTTGGTCGAGCGCGTGCTGCAGCGGGAAGCCGAAATCGTGGCGATCGCCAAGCGGTATTTCAAGAAACGGAATTTTCTGTTTTTGGGGCGCGGCATCAACTATCCGATCGCACTGGAGGGCGCGCTGAAGCTCAAAGAGATTTCCTACATCCATGCCGAAGGCTATGCGGCGGGCGAAATGAAGCATGGCCCAATCGCGTTGATCGACAAAGATATGCCGGTCGTGGTCCTGGCGCCTCGGGATCGCTTGTACGACAAAACCGTCAGTAACCTCATGGAGGTGAAAGCTCGACACGCCCCGGTGATCGCGTTCGTGGCAGAAGGAGAGCGGGAACTGGGCAGGATTGCGGATGCGGTGTTTACCGTTCCTGACACGCATTCGTTGATTTCCCCGATTTTATTCACCATCCCGCTTCAGCTCCTCGCGTATCATATCGCAGTGTTGCGAGGGGCGGACGTCGATCAGCCGAGGAATTTGGCAAAAAGCGTCACGGTGGAATAATCGGATGTTGAAAATGGTTTCCGACTGCGTTCTCGGTCGTCTCTCTCCCTGCGAGGTACTTCAGAAAGTACCCCTCAGTCGCGAGACTCCCTGCGGCCTTGCCGGAAGACCATTTTGAACATCCTCTGGGGAAGGAAAGAAGGAAGAGTGGAGATCACGCAACAAGATGTGGAAAAGGTCGCGCAGTTGGCTCGATTGGCTGTCACGGCCGCCGAGAAGGAGACATTTGCCAAACAGCTGACTCAGATTCTCGCGCATGTCGATAAGCTGAACCGGTACGACACGAAGGGCATCGAGCCGACCGCCACCGTCATGGGGCAAGTGAATGTGTGTCGCGAGGACCTCGTACGTCCGTCGCTGTCTTCCGAGAAGGCCTTGGCGAATGCGCCGGAGCGGGAAGCCGATGGGTTTGTTGTGCCAAAAATTCTAGAGGAGCGTTAATCGTCAGGCAGCCGGCTCGTACGTTGGCGACAACGAATGAGCAGCGGCGATTGGCGAACAAGGGGAAGATAGATGTTTCGACAAATGCTACGTTCAAAAATTCATCGTGTCACGGTGACGGGAGCCCATCTCGAATATGAAGGCAGTCTGACCATTGATGAAGACCTGATGGAGGCGGCCGGGATTCTGCCGTATGAGGCGATCGTCTGTTCGAACTTGAATAACGGCGAGCGATTCATGACCTATGCGATCAACGGTGCGCGAGGGAAAGGGGAGATCATTTTGAACGGCCCCACCGCGAGAAAAGCGGCGGTCAAAGATCAGATCATCATCTTTTGTTATGAATATTACGGCGAGGAAGAGATCAAAAAGCACGCACCCAAGATCGTGCGGGTGAATGAAAAAAACCGAATTGTAGCGGTGAGCTGATACGCCCAAGACAGGCGACCGATGCGCCGTCGGTCCGTGAGCATCTCACTCGTCTGTAGAGAGATCCATGTCCCTTCATAGACTGACCCTTTGCGAGCTTCAGAAACAATTCAAGGCCGGGGAAGTGACCGCGACGGAGATCGTGCGGGCCTACTTCTTGCGCATCAGCCAAGTAGAGCCCAAAGTGAAGGCCTTCGTCACTCAAGCCAAAGAGCTCGCGTTTCTGCAGGCGGAGGCTTTGGACCGAAAGCTCAAGGGATGGCGGAAGACAGAGTCCCTCACCGGGATGCCCCTTGCCATAAAGGACAATATCTGTACGGACGGCGTTCATACGACCTGCAGCTCCCGAATGTTGCAGAACTTCATACCGCCTTACGATGCGACGGTCGTCGCCAAGTTGCGTGCGCAAGAGTACATTCTGTTGGGCAAGACGAATTTGGATGAGTTTGCGATGGGATCTTCGACTGAAAATTCCGCGTTCGGTCCCAGTCGGAATCCATGGAACGTGCACTGTGTGCCGGGAGGATCGAGCGGAGGGTCTGCAGCGGCGGTGGCCGCGGAGGAATGTGTGGCGGCACTCGGCTCCGATACGGGGGGGTCCATCAGGCAGCCGGCGGCCTTCTGTGGCGTGGTGGGACTGAAGCCGACCTATGGATTAATCTCGAGGTATGGCTTGGTGGCGTTCGCTTCCTCGCTGGATCAAATCGGGCCGATTACGAAAAACGTGTCCGACGCGGCATTTCTCCTCCAGGCCATTGCCGGCCATGATCCGATGGACTCCACGTCGGTCGACCGCTCCGTGCCGGATTACATGAAAGCGCTCCAGAAACCGGATCTCAAAGGTCGGAAGATCGGCGTCCCGGTCGAATTTTTTACCGAAGGACTCGACCCGGATGTGGAGCAGTCGGTCAGGGCCGCCATTGGCGAGTTGAAGAATCTTGGAGCCGAGATCAGGGAAATCCGTCTGCCGAGCACCGACGCGGCTGTGGCCGTGTATTATGTGATCGCGACAGCGGAAGCCAGCTCGAATCTCGCCCGCTTCGATGGGGTCAAGTTCGGTTTCCGTGCCAAGGAAACCAAAGATCTTCTCGAACTCTACATGAAGACGCGACAGGAGGGATTCGGACCGGAAGTGAAACGTCGGATCATGCTGGGCACGTATGTGCTCAGTGCCGGATACTACGATGCATATTATGGGAAGGCCCAAGCGGTGCGAACGCTGGTCTGCCAGGATTTCGCGGCGGCGTTCAAGGAAGTGGACCTGATCGTGACTCCGGCTACGCCGACGCCGGCCTTCAAGCTCGGCGAAAAAAGCGAGGATCCCTTACAGATGTACCTTTCCGATATTTTTACGATCTCGGTCAATCTAGCCGGACTGCCCGCGATCGCTCTGCCGTGCGGTTTCAGCAAAACTGGGCTTCCCATCGGCGTACAGTTGATCGGGCGAGCGTTTGAAGAAGAGACGGTGCTTCGAGCTGCGCATGCCTATGAGCGATCGACACAATGGCATCTCAAAAGGCCGATGATACGGTAGGGAGCAGCGGAAGGAGGCGAGGATGAAAGACCGGGAGGATTGGCAACTATGACGATCGTCGAAATCGCCGCGCTCCTCGTGGCCGTGGCTTTCGCAGTGCTGGTGGGTTACCTCGTGCCGGTGTTGATGCAAATTCGTAAAACGGTTGCGGAGTCCGAACAGCTCCTGTCGAAGATGAATGCCGAGCTCCCCGGACTCGTGGCGGAGCTCCGGGCCATGAGCCAGAACGTGAACGATGTGACGAATCAGGCCCGTGAGGGGGTGGAGCATGCGGCCGTCTTGCTTCACGCGGTGGGTGAAGTCGGCGAGTCCGTGCAACACGTCCATAATATCGTTCGCGGATCCAGCGGTACGCTCTTGAGCAATGTGGTCAGCATGGTGGCAGGATTCAAGGCGGCCACCAAAGTCGTACGAGAACGAATGAGACAGGGAGGAGGGACGCACAATGGCGGATGAACGAGGCACATCAGCGGCGGTCTTTTTGGCGTTTTTGAGCGGTGCAGCGATGGGTGCCGTGGCGGCGCTGCTCCTGGCACCTCAATCGGGAAGCGAATCGCGCGACCAACTGCGGGGGTATGCCCGTCGCGCGGAAAACGACCTTCGAGACCTTGCCGGGCGTGCCGGTGAGGCGTTTGAAGAAGTCGTTGATCAGGGGAAGGAGTTTGTCGAAACGAAACGATCGGTTCTTCGGGAAGCATTCGATGCCGGACGCGAAGCCGTGAAGCGCGAACGCGGTCGCATCCACGACGAGGGGTCTGATCGAGGATGATCTTTGAGACGGTCATCGGAGTGGAGGTTCATGCACAACTACGGACCCGCTCCAAGATGTTCTGCGGATGCGGCACGGCCTTCGGTCGGCCGGCCAATAGCCAAACCTGCCCGGTCTGTCTCGGTCTGCCGGGCAGTTTGCCCGTCATCAATCGAACGGCAGTCGACATGGCTGTTCGTGCCGGCTTGGCGCTGAACTGTACAATCGCGGCGACTAATCGATTCGCGAGAAAGAACTATTTCTACCCGGATTTACCCAAGGGGTATCAAATTTCCCAATATGAGTCCCCGATTTGCCAGCATGGGTGGATCGAGATTCGTGTCGGTGACGCGACAAGGAGAATCCGTATCCGTCGCGCTCATTTGGAAGAGGATGCCGGGAAGAACATTCATGAGACCGGCACCAGTGGAAGCCGGGTCGATTTGAATCGGGCCGGCACGCCCCTGTTGGAGATCGTGACCGAACCGGACATGCGTTCGGCCGACGAGGTGGTCGCATATCTCAAAGGGTTGCGGGATATCCTCATGTACCTTGATGTCTGCGACGGAAACATGGAGGAGGGGAGCTTTCGGTGTGAGCCGAACTTGTCGCTGCGTCCGTCGGGGCAGAAGGAGTTCGGGACGAAAGTCGAGCTGAAGAACATCAACTCCTTCAAGTATGTGAAGGATGCGGTCGAGTACGAGGTCAAACGGCAGACCAAAGTGTTGAAGGAGGGAGGCGAGATTCGTCAGGAAACGAGGCTCTGGAACATCGAACGCGGTGAAACGGCGGTCATGCGTTCAAAAGAAGAAGCCCATGACTATCGCTACTTCCCGGACCCTGATTTGGTGCCGTTGAAGTTGGACCAGGAGTGGATCGAAGGATTCCGTGCCAGCTTGCCTGAAATGCCGGCCGTGCGGGCGAGACGATTCCTAGCCGACTATGGGTTGCCCGAATATGACGCCACCATCCTGACGGGATCGAAAGGCATAGCGGACTACTTCGAGTCCACCGTGAAGCTCTTCAATCAACCGAAGACGGTGAGTAATTGGGTGATGGGAGAGTTGATGAGAGAGTTGAACAACTCCGGAACGGACATTTCAGCGTCGCCTGTCACGCCTGAACGGCTGGTGAGCCTCTTGAAGATGGTGGACGAGGGGACCGTCAGCTTAAAGATCGCCCGTGAAATCTTTGCGGAACTCTACAGCAGTGGAAAGACTCCTGCACAGATCGTGCAGGAAAAGGGTCTGACCCAGGTTTCCGACGAAGGGGCGCTGGAGAAGGTGATCGACGATGTATTGAGTAACCATCCAGCGCAGGCCGCGCAATTCAGGGAAGGCAAACAACAGATATTGGGGTTCCTCGTCGGGCAGGTGATGAAGGCGAGCGGGGGGAAAGCGAATCCGGGAAAGGTGAACGAGTTGCTGAAGAAAAAGTTGGGATGATCGCGGGCTGTCGATGACTGGTCCATTCGCCCTCGTTTCACCCATCCCCACTCAGTCCCGCGCATGTGAAATTCAGATTGTAAAAGCTAGGAGAGGACAGCATGAGTGCGATTAGAGAAATCAAGGGCAGACAGATTATCGATTCACGTGGAAATCCGACGATTGAGGCAGAAGTGACGCTCGAAAGTGGCGCGAAGGGGCGGGCGGCCGTTCCATCCGGTGCGTCAACGGGAGAAAAAGAAGCGATCGAGCTCCGCGACGGTGACAAGAAACGGTGGATGGGTAAGGGCGTCTCCAAGGCGGTTTCGAATATCAGCAAGATCATTGCTCCGGCGTTGCTCGGCAAGGAAGCATTCGATCAGGCCGGTATCGATCGAACCATGATTGCGTTGGACGGGACGAAAACTAAAAGTAAGCTGGGGGCCAACGCAATCTTGGGTGTCTCGTTAGCCGTGGCGAAGGCGTCGGCGAGTGAAACGGGGCAGCCGCTCTATCGTTATCTGGGAGGAGCGAATGCCCGTGTGCTTCCCGTACCGCTCATGAACATCATTAACGGCGGAGCTCATGCCGACAATCGTTTGGATCTCCAAGAATTTATGATCATGCCGGTCGGTGCCGGCCGGTTCAGCGATGCCCTCCGCATGGCCACAGAGGTGTTTCATTCGTTGAAGGCCCTCTTGAAAAAGAAGGGTCTCAACACGGCGGTGGGGGATGAAGGCGGGTTCGCCCCGGATCTGCAATCGAACGAAGAAGCGCTGGGTCTGATCTCACAATCAATAGAAGACGCCGGTTATAAGGTGGGTCAGGATATCGCCTTGGCGTTGGACTGCGCAGCGAGCGAGTTCTACGACAAAGGGCGGTATGTTCTCGAAGCGGAAAAGAACCCGGAACGTTCGTCGGATGAGATGATCA
>CAYXKP010000217.1:0-6468 GCA_964465695.1 uncultured Nitrospira sp. | reverse complement strand
GCGTCTCCGGCATGCTGGCCAGGATGGGATGATCGGCGCTTTGGCCACGTTGTTCGATGAGGCGGATATCACGTTTCGCATCGCGGGCGACCGCAGCTTACCTCTCAAGCAGGGAGATCTGTGCCATGCACCGTTCCATACGTCATGCGGAGCTGGCGTCTGTCGGAGTGCACGACTATGACTTCTTTTTTAATCCCAATGCTGCGACAACGGAATCCAGTGGTCGCCCTTGTCGATTTTTGGGGTCTGCCTTGGCTCTGCGCAGGTCCCGAAGATCATGATAGTCTTCGACCTCTTCTTGCAGCCGAAGAAAATCCTTGTACGGTATGACAGCAAATTCCTTCTTGCCGTGTTTTTCTATAATTTGCGCTTTCATAGGTCTACCGGTAGGCCTCCTTTCGATGGAGAATTCGATAAATAACGATTTTGCGCCCCACGATTTCAAACAAGACCCGCCACACGCCGACCCGCAGACGATACTCAGGCAATGCACTTGCCAGTTTTTTGATATCGCCCGTCAGCCCGTCCTCCAATAAGAATAACGCGTCGACAATACGTTGAGCATCGGCCTTTGGTAGCGACGCCAAATCTTTCTCAGCTCGCTTGCGTATTTCAATTTCGTATCGCACTTATTTGCATTCAGGCCATGCCGCGCGAGCGCGTGTATCGCCCTACTTCATGGACATGCGCAACCGTCCTCTCACCGGAATCGACCGTTCCGAAGATAACAAAGTCTCGCACGTCTTTCCATTGGTTACAACACCTGCACGATGAAACACTTCAAGTAGCGCGTCTCCGGCATGCTGGCCAGGATGGGATGATCGGCGCTTTGGCCACGTTGTTCAATCAGTCGGATGTCTCGCTTGGCATCTCGGGCCGCGAGACGGATGCTGTTCCAGAGGTCCGCTTCGGACACTGGATGAGAACAACTACATGTCACGAGAAACCCGTCCGGCTTCAGTAACTTCAAGCCCAACAGATTGATGTCCTTGTATCCGGCTAATGCACCCGACAAGGCTGGTTTGCTGCGGGCAAACGCCGGGGGATCCAGGATCACCAGATCATAGCGCCGCCCGGCTTTGACCACATGGCGCATTTCTTCGAACGCATCGGCGTGGCGATAAGTGCAGCGGTTTTCCACCCCGTTCATCGCCGCGTGCCTGCGGGCAATTTCCAATGTGTCCTGACTGACATCAAGACTCTCCACCGACCGCGCTCCGGCCAGGGCCGCATGAATGCCGAAGGCGCCGGTATGACAGAACACTTCCAACACCTCGGCTCCTGCCGCCAACTTGGCCGCAGCCAGCCGATTCTCCCGCTGATCGCAAAACCAGCCGGTTTTCTGCCCTCGCTCCACGTCGACGAGAAATTTCGCGGCTCCTTCTTGGATTTCGACTTGCGTCGGCCCGCTGCCACGGAGAAATCCTCGCTCGAGGGGCAAGCCTTCAAGCGACCTGCTCTTCGCGTCGTTCCTCAGATAGATTCCCGTGACATTCAATTCCTTCATCAGTAGGTCCGCGAGCAGGTCTTTTCGACAGTCCATCCCAACGGAGAGGGTCTGCATGACCAACAATTGATCATATCGATCCACGATCAACCCCGGCAGCCGATCTCCTTCTCCATAGATGAGGCGATAGGCATTGGACTGAGTAACGATGCGCTCTCGTAAGCGGATCGCGTGTTGAATTCTCCCCAGCCAGAATGTCTCATCGATCGGCTCATCCCGGAACGTCAGCATACGGACTCTGATTTTCGAGGCAGGGCTATAAAGCCCGCGGCCGAAGAATCGGCCGCCGGAAGTCAGGACATCGATCACGTCGCCAGCTATCGGTCCACCGACCACCGGCCCCAGATGGCCGGCATAGAGCCAGAGATGCCGACTCTCTGCTCCATGCGATGCCATGAGGCGAACCTGTGCGGTTTGAGTCATGCCGTTTCCTTATCCTGTCGTACCGGATCTTACAAGTGCGTGATCACGCACCACCTGGTTGTTCTTGACGAACCATTGTCAGTATGTTTTCCTGAAGTCGGAACGTAGAGTCACTATCGGAAGGACACATGAGCGCCAACGCGACGATCGGATCAGCGGTATTGAATCGCCTCCATCACCTCGGCGTCCGCCATATTTTCGGTATCCCCGGCGACTATGTCCTATCCCTCTACCAACTTATCGAAGCGTCCCCGATCAGGCACATCGGCACGACGAGGGAAGATTGCGCCGGTTTCGCGGCGGACGCCTACGCGCGGATCAACGGCATCGGAGCCGTCTGCGTCACGTATTGTGTCGGCGGGCTCAACACCGTCAACGCCATCGCCTGCGCCTATGCCGAGCGCTCGCCGGTCGTTCTGCTGACCGGATCACCGGGACTCTCCGAACGGACCCGTACTCCATACCTGCATCATATGGTTCGCGACTTCGACACGCAACGGGAAGTCTTTGAACGAATGACCGTTGCCGCAGTGACGCTGGATGATCCGCTGACCGCGGAGCGCGAGATGGATCGAGCCTTTGCCGCTCTGCTGCGTTACCGCCGTCCTATTTACATCGAAATCCCAAGAGACATGGTCCACTGTCCGCTGACAGGCGGCACGAAGCCGTTCCGTATCGAAGATGCGCCGAGTGACCCGGCCGCCCTGGAAGAAGCGATCAGTGAAGTGCGGATCATGCTTGCCTCCGCCAAACGACCGGCCATGCTCGTGGGAGCGGAAGTCGGTCGATTCGGGCTCCAGGACGACTTGGCCCGCTTGGTGGAGCGCCTGAACATCCCCATTGCGTCGACGTTGCTCGGAAAATCGATCATTCGCGAAGATCATCCGCTCTATGTCGGCGTGTATGGAGGACTGATCGGACGCGAGGAAGTGCAGCAGTTCATCAACGACTCCGACTGCCTCTTGATCCTGGGATCCATTCTGTCGGACGTGGAAGATCTGGATGCCACGTCGCCCCTCCTGTCGGAGGGCCGCACCATTCACGCCACCGCCGACCGGGTCGCCATCAAACACCATCGGTATGAGTCGATCAAGTTTCAGGATTTTGTCCAAGGCCTCGTGCGATCGCCGCTTCCGTCCTTTTCTCATTCCCCGCGGCCGCTCCCCACCCGAGCCGCAACGGCACCATCGACGCCGGACTTGGATGCACCGGTGACGCTGGAAGGGTTGTTCCGCCATCTCGACACGGTCCTGACGGAAAAGACAGTCGTCATTGCTGACGTCGGTGAATCCCTCTTTGCAGCGGCTGACCTGCATGTGCGTCATCGATTCGAGTTTCTGTCTCCGGCCTATTACACGTCGATGGGATTCGCCGTTCCTGCCGCCTTGGGGGCCTCGTTCGCAGACCCGAGCCTTCGACCGATCGTCCTGGTGGGAGACGGCGCCTTCCAGATGACCGGGACTGAATTGGCCAGCTGCGTGCGTTATGGGCACACTCCGATCGTCATACTTTTGAATAATCGCGGCTACTCGACCGAGCGAGAGATCCTGGAAGGTCCCTTTAACGATGTGCATGAATGGCAATACGATAAAGTATGCGACTTGATCGGAGGAGGAAAAGGCTCGCGCGTGAGCACACAAAGAGAATTCGAACAAAGCCTCGCCGCCGCCTTTGCCGACCACCACCATCTTCATCTGCTCAATGTCCTCTTAAGTCCAAGCGACCGATCACCGGGAATGGTGCGCCTGGCCAGGCGGCTGGGGAAGAAGCTCTCGACGGATAAGCCATAGGGGAAACCCTCCACCCCTGCCTGCTTTTCCCTACATCTCCATAGGATGTTTCACCTAGCTCCCCAGTTAATCGTGCGTGAAGCTCTGAAGCCTAGGGGTTTTGCGGATAGCCGGCGATGGTACACTCCATGCACTCTTCCCTCTATTTGTGAGGAGCGTAGCCGGAGTATAATCAGATTCTTCTCGGCTTTACGAGAGACCGGCTTTCAGTAATAATCAAAGATCCGCAGAGAGGTGACCGTGTCTGATTTTTATCAAAACGGGGTCGTGACCGTTCTTCACCGTCTCGGCCAGTCTAATATCGAGCAGCTGGAGCACGAACTCGAACGGTATGCGAGGACGACCCCGATCGCCTTGGTCCTCCCGTCGCTCTATGCGGAACTGGAGCGACCCGCGCTCAAACGAATTGTCGAGACGCTCGGTGAAGTACGATATATCAACGAAATCGTCATTTCCTTGGATCAAGCCTCCGCATTGGAATTCAGATTGGCCAAACAGTTTTTTTCTCAGCTCCCTCACCGCGTCCGCGTGATCTGGAACGACGGCACCAGAATTCAGTCCCTCTTGAACACCTTGGTCTCCCACGAAATCGACATCGGGCTCCAGGGCAAGGGACGCGGGTGCTGGACGGCCTACGGATATGTGCTGGCCCGAGGGGAGAGCCAAGTCATCGCCCTGCATGACTCCGACATCGTGAGTTACGACCGGCAGTACCTGGCTCGTCTCTGTTATCCCGTCGCCAATCCGAACCTCGCGTACGAATTCTGTAAGGGGTACTACAGCCGCGTGACCGACCGCATGCATGGACGTGTGACGCGTCTCTTCATCACCCCGCTGATCCGCAGCCTGCAACTGCTCGTCGGACCGCATCCCCTCCTCTCGTTTCTGGACAGTTTTCGGTACCCGCTGGCCGGTGAATTCGCGATGGTGCGCGACCTGGCCTGGATCAATCGTATTCCCGGCGACTGGGGGTTGGAAGTCGGGATGCTGGCCGAGGTGTACCGCAATTGCGCGCTCCGGCGGATCTGCCAGGCGGATATCGCCGACGCATACGAGCACAAGCATCAAACGCTGTCGACGCACAATCCGGATGCGGGTTTGCTGAAAATGTGCGTGGACATCACGAAATCGCTCTTCCGCAACCTGGCGAGCGAAGGACTGGTCCTCTCGGAAAGCACCCTGAAAACATTGCGCGCCACGTACCTCCAGGCCGCCCAAGAAGCCATCAGTCGGTATGAAAACGACGCGGCGATCAACAGCCTGCGCTTCGACCGCCATGAAGAACGGCGCGCGGTCGAAGTATTTCTTCGCGGCATGACGTTGGCGACGGACAGTTTCCTCGGTGATCCGCTGGGCGTCCCCATGATCTCGAACTGGAGCCGGGTCACCCATGCCGTACCCGATATTTTCCACCGACTCATGGACGCGGTCGAACAAGACCATGCCTGGGATCCCGCAGCCGAAACGCGGCAACCGGTCTCATGAATACCACCCTGATCCCGCTCACTCCCGAAACCGAAGAACTGCTGGGAGCCGTGCGCAGCGCCGACATTCTCGTCGGGATTCCCAGTTTCAACAATGCGGGCACCGTCGGACATGTCGTACGCGCCGTGGGCGCGGGCCTGGCCAAGTACTTTCACGGCCAGCGTGCCGTCCTGGTGAACGCCGACGGCGGCTCCACCGACGACACCCCGGCCATCGTCGCCCACACCATGGTGGATCTGGAACCGCTTTTCATCAGCGATCGGCAGAGCACGCTCCACCGGATTGTCACGCCCTATCACGGTATTCCCGGCAAAGGCAGCGCGTTTCGCACGATTTTCGAAATCGCTCGACGGCTCAAAGCCAAGGCTTGTGCCGTCGTCGATTCGGACGTACGCAGCATCACACCCGAGTGGATGGAACTGCTCCTTCATCCCATCATCAAAGAAGGGTACGATTATGTGGCTCCGTACTATCGACGCCACAAGTACGACGGAACCATCACCAACAGCATCGCATATCCCTTGACCCGAGCCCTCTACGGACAGGAGGTCCGTCAGCCGATCGGCGGGGATTTCGGATTCACGGGCGAACTGGCCCAACACTATCTCGAAAAGCATGTCTGGGAGTCGGATGTGGCGCGCTTCGGAATCGACATTTGGATGACGACCGAGGCGATTACGAGCGGAGCGAGGGTGTGTCAAAGTTTTCTCGGAGCCAAGATCCATGACCCCAAGGACCCTGCCGCCGACCTCTCCTCCATGTTGCGACAGGTGGTGGGAGCTTTATTTGCCTTGATGGAAGCCCATGCCCCCACGTGGCTGCCCGTCACGGAGTCCCGGAAGGTGCCTCTCTTCGGCTTCCAGTATGAGGTAGGTGTTGAGCCGGTGAACGTCAATGTCGAACGAATGGTGGACTTGTTCCATCTCGGGCTTACAGACCTGCATGATATTTGGGCGCGCATTCTCTCAGAAGACGCCCTGGATCAGCTGTCCCGTCTTCGGGACGTTCCCATACGGGATTTCCGCATTCCTGATTCGCTGTGGGCTCAAATCATTTATGATGCCGCCCTCGCGCATCATCGGAACGTCCTCCCGCAAGAACATCTCCTGAAAGCTCTGACGCCTCTCTATTTGGGGAAAACGGCGTCATTCGTGTTAGATAGTCAGGGATTGACCTCCGCGGAAGCAGAGCGCCTCATCGAGGCGCTCTGCCGGACGTTCGAGAAACAGAAAGAGTATCTTGTCGCACGTTGGCCTCAGTCTC
>CAYXKP010000216.1:0-6501 GCA_964465695.1 uncultured Nitrospira sp. | reverse complement strand
GCGCTATATCGGCCCCTTCCGGGCATTGTACACTCGACCTCCGGTTTGACGATAACGCTGAAAGACCGAGATCGCTTCCGATCGGTCAACGTCCCTCACCACGGAGATCCCTCGACGTTCCAGCGTTGCCACCCAATTTTTAGGTTTTGGAGCTTCGTCGAACCCGATCGCCGTTGCATCGGACGCTCGCGCGCTGCAGACAAGATGGCGAACCCCGGACCAAATAATGCCTCCATAACACATGGCGCAGGGTTCACAACTCGTGACGAGTTCGAGCCTCGGCATCCCGCCCGCGCCAAGGTCAAAATGCCCCAGGATTCCGTGAGCGTTCGAGAGGGCCACCATTTCGGCGTGGGCCAGTGAACAGTTGGTGGGCTCGACGACGTTGACGCCGACGGCGATGAGTCGTCCCGTCCTGGTGTCAAACACCGCAGCGCCGAAGGGTCCACCAGTCCGAGCGGTAACGTTGGTGAGTGCAAGTTGGATGACGAACTTCATACGATCTGAAATCGTCGTGATGGGGGTGCGCTGACGACGTGCGACACTCATAGCCCAGCTAGGAAGGCGAAAAGGAGACGTGGATGGGGAGCCGGAGTTCACGACGGCAGCGAAAGTTTCAATGCCTCGAGATTTTTCGTCACCATGGCATCGCCGTTCTTCGTCGAGACGTCGATGCCTGTAGTACAGACGGTTCGGCACTCATCCAGCCGTCCCAATTTTTGCAGTGACTGGGCGAGTGCGAGATAGGCGGCCGAATAGCTCGGTTTGACGGTTACGCATTGGCGTAACGACTTGGCGGCTTCCTCGAAGTCCCCGTCGTCCATATAGGCTTTCCCGAGCCCGAACCAGGCAACGTCGTCGTTCGGATCCATGGCGAGGACCTTCTTCAGTGGCTCAATCCTTGAGTTGGGCATGTATGCTCCTGAGGGTGATGGTTAACGATAGCAGCCGCGTCACACGTTGTCTATGACGTTTTCTGCGTGATAATCTGAACGAATGAGAAGCGTATAGTCTATAGCATTTGGCATGTGGCGCGCATGGAGTGTGCTCGGCCTTGCTTGTTCTTTCTCGTGCGCGACGCCATACGCGAGCTTCTCTTCTCTCCCAAAGGACGTTTGAGGTTTCACGGTAATCGATTATGGGGAAAACCGGTCTCGTCTATCATCCCTGCTATCTTGAACACGACATGGGACCCGGGCATCCGGAGTCTCCCAATCGGCTGCGGGCGATCATGCAGCTGCTTGAACAGAGCGGGACACTGGCCCGCCTCACGAAAATCGAAGCGCGTAGAGCCGAGGATGAATGGCTTACGCAAATTCATTCCCCCGGCTATGTGCTGTCGTTGAACCGGCACGCGCCCACGAGCGGCCGCGTCCCGCTCGATCCGGATACCACGATGTCGCCCGGCTCACTGAACGCCGCGTATTTAGCTGCGGGAGGAGCATTGGCAGCGGTCGATGCGATAATGGCCCGGCAAGTGGATCACGCTTTCTGTGCCGTCCGACCTCCGGGTCACCATGCCGAAGCCGGACGAGCGATGGGTTTCTGCCTCTTCAACAACGTGGCCATCGCCGCGCGCTATGTACAAAAGAAGTACGGACTCACCAGGGTGCTGATCGTCGATTGGGATGTCCATCATGGAAATGGGACGCAGCATAGCTTTGAGCATGATCCTTCAATTCTGTTCTTCAGTACACATCAACATCCTCATTATCCCGGCACAGGGCGAGCCACCGAGCGGGGAAAAGGAGCCGGCGAGGGATTTACGATCAATGTGCCGATGGATGCTGGTGAGGGAGACGACGAGTATCGCGCCGTCTTTCAGAAAGCGTTAGTGCCTGCCGCCGATGGGTTCAGGCCGGAATTCGTCATAATCTCCGCGGGATTTGATGCACACAAGGAGGATCCGTTGGCCAGCATGGGATTGACCGAGGCCGGCTATGCGGAGTTGACCGAAATTGTGGCAGGAATCGCCAAGCGTCACGCGAAGGGCCGTATTCTATCCTCGCTCGAAGGGGGATATAACCTGGCGGCACTCTCTGCATCGGTCCATGCCCACCTCGTTGCGCTTCTGAACGCATGACACGCGGACTGACGATCGTTCTGGGCACCATCGTAGCCGCGGCGGCGGTTTACCTGTATTACGCCGAGGTCAAGCCGGTCGTGATTTTCGGACTGCGTTCGGACTACGCATATGCCATTCCGTTTCAAAAAGTTCCCCAAGGGCTGGCCAGCCTCAGGGCCGAATCCTGTGGCCAATGTCACCGCGAAATTTACGAGGAATGGAAGACGAGCATTCACGCCCATGCCTATGAAGATCCGTTTTTCCAAGCGTACTGGAAGAAGGACAAAAACATCTGGGTGTGTCTCAATTGTCATACGCCGCTCGAAAACCAGCAGCCTACGCTGGTGAAAGAAATTCCTCGAGGGCGGGTCGAGAAAGCGATTCAAGAGCCAAATCCGCATTACGACGCCGAATATCAAAAAGAATCGGTCACCTGTGCGGCCTGTCATGTACGTGACGGTGTGATTTACGGTCCCTTCGAAGATTCCGTGGCTCCGCATCCCACGAAGTTTGATCCCCAATTCAGGACGGCCCAGATCTGTTACCGCTGCCATAACGTCGTTTCCGGTCCGGCACAGTTTTATAATGTAGGGCCGTGCGGGACCTATGCGGAATATGAAGGGAAGTACTGGCAAGAGCGCGGTTTCATCTGTCAGAGTTGCCACATGCCGGAGATCGATCGACCGGTGGCGACGGGCGGGCCGGTTCGTCGGGGCCGTCAACATCTCTGGCGCGGCGGACATGATCCCGAAATGGTCAAGCGGGCGATCGCGATTCATGTGAAAGTCGACCGTGATGCTCCGAAACCAGGCGATCGCGTTGAGTTTACGCTCACCTTCACGAACGCCGGGGCCGGACATAAGACGCCGACCGGAGATCCGGACCGATTCTTTACGGTGGAATTCCTGGTGGAAGACCGGCAGGGAAACGTGTTGGCACAGCAACGCTCGACCATGGGACGGTGGATACTGTGGCAGCCTGCCATCGTAGAGTTGTACGATAATCGACTGCTCCCTCAGGACAGCCGCGAATACCAATTTGCGTATCGGCTCCCCGACAAGGCGGACGGACTGAAACTGCGAACACTGGTCCGGTACCATATTTTGACCGATGCGCAGCATGAGATGCTGCGCACAAAATATGGCCTGACCGGTGACGACCCGTATCGATTTGTCGTGTATGAGCGGGAGTTCCCGCTGTCCGGCGATCTCCGGGTCGCCTTGGAAAAGGAACGCCATCAGTCTCCAGGGATCAGCCATCGGCGGGATGCCAACAGTTGCGAAGCCACGACTCATAGTTGAATCACTCTGCAGCAGGCGGTAAGGAAGGCACATGGCGAAGCATCCGTTATTGATCGACACCGAAACACTTCAGCAGCAGTTAGGCCGTCCTGAGCTCGTCGTGATCGATGTCCGCGGCAAGGCGGCATACGAATTCGGCGGCCATATTCCTGGAGCCGTACATTCGACGTGGCATGAGTATAGCGATCCCAATGCCGCCCCGAAAGGATTGCTCAATCCTGATCTCGCTCAGATTGAACGTATCCTGAGTCGGCTCGGGATCGATCAAGACAGCGACGTCGTGATCTACTCCAATCCATTCGATAACTGGGGCGATGAAGGGCGGATGTTTTGGATGTTGGAATATCTGGGACACAAGCGCCTGCGTATTTTGGACGGAGGATGGGTGAAGTGGACAGCCGAGAAGCGGCCGTTTGAGCATGGACCGGTGTCTTCGAAGAGGGGCAATTTCAAGGCTCAACCGATACAGGCGTTGATTGCGGTCAAAGATCATTTGAAAAGCCTCTGCCGGGAGCCTCATCCCCATACGGCCATCTTGGATGCCCGCAGCGTCGAAGAATATCTTGGGAAGGAGGTCTCCGGTATTCCGAGGCCCGGTCACATCCCTTCAGCCATACACGTGGCATGGAATGGATTCTTGAACAAGGATGCGACGGTGAAAGATCTATCCGTGATCAAGGAGATGCTGGAGGCAAAAGAGGTGCGCAGCGGGCAGGAAGTCATCTGCTACTGTACCGGCGGAGTGCGATCGGCCTGGCTCTATTTCATACTCAAGCTCGTTGGGTATCCGAACATCAGCAACTACCCGGGATCCTGGTGGGAATGGAGTCGAGATTTTGCTTGTCCCGTGGAAAAAGATCTGAGTGCGCTCCAGAAAATACTTGGATTCCATGCGGCCTCCCGACCTTCTTGACAGGCCCGGGAGGGCTGTGTAAGGTGAATTCACGAAACTTTCCGCACGTGAAACCGCGAATTTCAACCATCAAGGAGGCAGCCATGATGAGAAGAATCCTTCGTAGTATGATGTTGATATGCGGGCTTAGCGCGATGATCGGCGTTCCGGGGCTGAGCGGGTCGGCGCTTGCCGCCGACAAACATGTGGCCGAAGCCGTCGAACACGCGAAAGGCGCCGCATCGCACGGGAAAGAAGGACACGCGGATGCCTGTGTCGAGCATGCGAGCGAAGCGCTCAAGCATGCGCAGGCCGCAAGCATGAAAAACCCGCATTTAACGGAAGGCGTGAAACATCTGACGGAAGCCGTGAAGCATGGCAAGGCCGGGCATGCTGATGCCTGTACGGAGCATGCCGACGGCGCGGTCACGCATTTGGCTGAGGTGAAGTAGTCGACCAGCAGCAGTCATGGCTGCTGCCAGGTGACTTTGTTGAAGCGGGCAGGGACACAATCCCTGCCCGCTTTTGTATGAAAACGGAGTTTGCTGTGCGAGTTGGGTTTTACCAGTTCGATCCACAGTTCGGCGAAGTGGAGAAGAATCTCGATGCCGTCACGGCTGTGCTGGAACGAATAGAGGCCGATCTCATTGTCCTGCCCGAGCTGTTCGCGTCCGGCTATCAGTTCCTCTCACCGGAAGAAGCGCGACAGCTCGCAGAGCCCGTTCCGGACGGTCCGACGGTACGTCGCCTGTCCGACATCGCGAAGCGCCGTAAGATGTATCTCGTGGCGGGACTTCCCGAGCTGTCGGGGTCTCGCTGCTACAATTCGGCCGCGGTCGTGGGGCCGTCGGGCTTTCTGGGGTGTTATCGGAAGACCCATCTCTTTTACGAAGAGACGCAATGTTTTACTCCCGGTGACTCGGGATTCCTGGTATGGGATATCGGTCCGGCCAGGATAGGGGTCATGATTTGTTTCGATTGGTACTATCCGGAAGCCGCGCGAACATTAGCGATGCAGGGGGCCGACATCATTTGCCATCCCTCCAATCTGGTCTTACCGAACTGCCCGGATTCCATGCCGGTCCGATGCCTCGAAAATCGGGTATTTGCGGTGACGTGCAATCGCATCGGCAGCGAAGCACGGGGTGGGAAAGAGCGGCTGACCTACATCGGCCAGAGCGAAGTGGTCACTCCCAAAGGAGTGATCAAGCATAGGGCGTCTCGTGACCGAGAAGAGCTGACCGTCCTTGATATCGACCCGAACGAAGCCCGCAATAAAAGATTGAATCGCTACAACGACCTGCTTTGCGACCGCCGTCCGTCGCTATACAAGATGTAAGCCCGCTCTCTTTTCCTGTTGAGAGAAGCCCAGCGCTTGCGCAGATCGCATGGGGAAGGTAGGATTTGGATCATGAACGCCGAACTCCGTAAAGGCATCTTTCTGATCGCCGCACCAAGCCTGCATGATCCGAACTTCCGCCAGACCGTCGTCTTGCTGTGCGAACATGGGCCCGAAGGAGCGCTCGGCGTCATCGTGAATCGTCCGACCGCCATGTCCATTTCCGAAGCTCTGCCCCAGATTCCGGTGATTGAGGGGGCGGGCCATGTGCTCTATGCCGGCGGTCCCGTGCAGACCAATCAAGTGATGCTGCTCTATCGGGGCGATCAGTTCCCGGACAATGCGCACCATGTGTTCGACGGCGTCTGCCTTGGCGGAGATGTCGGCATGGTTGAGCGCATTCTCACCGGTGTCGGGACGAAAGAATCCTTCCGGGCTTATCTGGGGTATTCGGGATGGGGGCCGGGTCAGCTTGAGAATGAAATGAAGACCGGCTCATGGATCACGTTGCCTGCAGACCCGCAAGCGGTGTTTGAAAAAGACCCGACGTGCGTCTGGCGGGATATCCTCCTCACGTTGGGCGAAGCCTATCGGCCCTACGCTGAAATGCCGTTCGATCCCTCTTGCAATTAATCGCCCTCGCCGTTTTACACCACAACCATTACTTCCTCATCGTTGAAGCTTGGCGCGCCAGATGCTAGGGTCATGCCTCATGTCATGAGACGTGCTGGTGATTCCATCGCGTTTTGACGTGCCAAGCAGAGGGGGAAAACGTGAGTCAGCCGGAAATGTCACGGGGAGAGCCTGAGGCCTTCTTGAGGAAGTTGCATGAACGGCCGCACCAGCCGATCGGGAAATGGCTGCGTGCGCCGGCCCATGTGCATTACAAAGCGTTTCGCATGTC
>CAYXKP010000215.1:0-6509 GCA_964465695.1 uncultured Nitrospira sp. | reverse complement strand
GCCACATCCATATACGTATAGTTCTGAATCATCGCAATATTCCCACCCGCCGCAAAAGACCACGCGCCAGCAGTAACACCGATTCTTACCGTTCAGGCTGTCCCTTTTCCATGACCTGAACAACCCGCCAATTCTTTTGTTTGCTCAGAGGCCTGGTCTGCACGAGCTTGACCCGATCCCCCACTTTACAGATGCTACTTTCATCGTGGGCCTTCAGCCTCGTCACCCGCCTGAGAACCTTCTTATAGACCGGATGAACGACCGACCTTGAAACCACCACGACGACCGTCTTTTGCATCTTGTTACTGACCACGTCGCCATACCAATGACGACGCTTTACCACATCAGCCATAGCGTTCTTACCTTTTGGGCTCCCCTGATCGGACCTTCACTTGCTGCAGAACTGTTTTCACCCGTGCAATATCCCGCTTAGTTTTTCGGATTTGCATGGGGTTTTCGAGCCGCCCGGAACCGAACTGAAAGCGTAGATTGAACAGCTCTTGCACAAGCTGCTTTTCCTTTTCCGCGAGTTCGCCCGCCTCCATACTTCGCAGCTCTTTGACGTCCAACCCCATATCCCCTGCTCCTCTTTAAATCCTCACCTACTTACCCAAACTCGCCGCGAACGACTAACTTCGTGGCAATGGGCAACTTGTGCGAAGCCAGACGAAACGCCTCTCGGGCAGTTTCGGAAGTGACGCCGTCCATCTCGTAAAGAATCCTCCCCGGCTTCACCACAGCAACCCAGTATTCAGGATTGCCCTTCCCCTTACCCATTCGAGTTTCCGCCGGCTTTTTCGTGATCGGCTTATCAGGGAAAATGCGTGTCCACACCTGCCCTCCCCGTTTCACGTACCGAGTAATGGCAATACGTGCGGCCTCGATTTGTCGGCTGGTCACCCATCCTGGTTCCAGTGCCTTCAGACCAAACTCCCCCAGGGTAATCTGCCCCCCGCGATAGGCCTTGCCCGTCATCCGGCCTTTCTGCATTTTTCTGAATTTGACTTTCTTAGGCGCTAACACAGCTCGATCTCCTCACCCAAATCGTCGATCTAAAGATGATTCGGCTTTGATAGGCTGAACAGGAAGAAGCTCTCCTTTATAGATCCAGGTCTTCACCCCGATCTGCCCCATCGTCGTATGCGCTTCGGCGAACCCATAATCGATTTCGGCGCGGAGGGTGTGTAGCGGCACACGCCCTTCCCGATACCACTCCGTTCTGGCGATTTCGGCCCCACCTAAGCGACCGGCCACCATGATCTTGATACCTTGAGCACCAAGCCTCAGGGCAGACTGGACGCTTCGCTTCATGGCTCTCCGAAAAGCAACACGCTTCTCCAGCTGCGTGGCGACGTTTTCACTGACCAGCTGAGCATCCAGTTCAGGCTTCTTGATTTCCTTCACCGTGATGTAGACCTGTCCTCCGTACTGCTTTTCAAGATCGGCTTTCAACTTGTCGACTTCAGCCCCTTTGCGACCGATGATGATGCCAGGACGAGCCGTATGAATGATCACCCTCGTTTGATCTCCGGAACGTTCAATTTCGACTTTTGATACGCCGGCATGATAGAGGCGCGCCTTGACCATTTTTCTGATCTTGACGTCCTGATGGAGCAGCTTGGCGTAATCTTTTCCGGCATACCAGCGAGAACTCCAGGTATAGTTGTAGCCAAGTCGATAGCCGATTGGATGTGTTTTTTGACCCATGCCTTGTATGCCTCAATAAACAGAAATAAGCTATGCCCTCTTGCCTTGAGTTTCCGCCGCCGTCACGACCACGGTAATGTGACTCGTGCGCTTTTGAATTGCATTGGCCCGTCCCATGGACCTTGCACGCACACGTTTATAGGTAGGACCGCAATTAACGAAGGCCTTTGAAATTATCATGGACTCGCTGTCGCCCATCTCCTTCAGCTCGGCGTTGGCCACAGCGGACCGGACGATTTTTTCGACCACACGCGCGGCATGTCGCGGCGTGTGCTTCAGAATAGCCAACGCCATCTGAACCTGCCTACCGCGGATCATATCAATCACCGGCTTGGCTTTGCGCGGCGCAACACGAACGAACCTGAGAATTGCACGTGCTTCAGTCATTTTCCAACCCTGTTACCCGGTCAACGAACTGTGATGAATACCTCCCGCTTGGCGCCTGCGCTGGTTTAAAGCTGGCAAGCAATCCCTACCTATTTAAGAGCGACGGCTTTCTCAGTTTTCGCCTGGCCATGCCCCTTGAAAAATCGAGTGGGTGCGAACTCGCCGAGCTTATGACCGACCATGTTCTCCGTGACGAACACCGGAATGAACTTCTTCCCGTTATGCACGGCGAATGTATGACCTATCATGTCGGGAACGACTGTCGATCGCCGTGACCACGTTTTGATCAGCTTACGGTCCTTTGTCTGATTCATCTGCTCGACTTTTTTAAGGAGGTGGCCGTCGACAAACGCTCCCTTGTGTACCGATCTAGGCATTGCGCACTCCTGACTTACGTCGGGCAATAATGAACTTGTCCGTCTTCTTGTTCTGCCTCGTCTTATAGCCTTTAGTCGGAAGACCCCATGGAGAAACGGGATGCGGGTTCCCTTGCCCCGACTTCCCTTCGCCGCCGCCGTGGGGATGGTCGACAGGGTTCATCACGACACCTCGCACATGCGGTCTTTTTCCTTTCCAACGGCTCCGTCCGGCTTTCCCCACGCTGACGTTCTCATGATCGACATTCCCGACTTGGCCGACGGTCGCCATACAGGTTCCTAAGATCCTGCGCATTTCCCCGGACTTCAGGCGTACCTGCACATAATCGCCGTCCCGCCCCATCACCTGCGCGAACCCGCCGGCACTTCGAATCAACTGACCTCCCTTTCCAGCCTTCAATTCAAGGTTGTGGATGGTTGTGCCAAGAGGCATGTTGACCAATGGAAGCGCATTTCCCGGTCTGATTTCCGCCTGGGGACCGGATTGTATTTCATCATTCACGCTCAGCCCGACCGGAGCCAAGATGTACCGCTTCTCACCGTCTCGATACTTCAAGAGAGCGATTCTGGCGGATCGATTTGGATCGTACTCGATCGCTTCAACCTTGGCCGGAATTCCGACTTTATCGCGCAAGAAATCGATCGTGCGGTAGAGCCGCTTGTGCCCTCCTCCACGAAACCGGACGGTCATCCGACCATCGTTGTTCCGCCCCCCGCTTCGCAGATGAAAAGCGGTTAACGATTTCTCCGGCTTCTTATTGGTCAACTCCTCGGTCACCACGGCCGTCATACCCCGGCGACCCGGCGACGTTGGACGATACGATTTCAGCCCCATGATGATACCCCCGCCTTTCGAACTTCGTGAGCAGACAGACTATCCGGCCCCGCTATGCGCTTTCGTACATCTCCAACTTCTCCCCTTCCTTTAGGGTCACCAGCGCTTTCTTCCAATCGGACCGCCTGCCTGAAAACCTGCCCAGTCGCTTGACTTTTCCCCGAATGTTCATGATGTTGATCTTGCGGACTTTGACTTTTAACAGCGTCTCGACGGCCTGCCTGATCTGAATACGATTCGCATCAGGATGCACCACGAAACCTACCGTATTCGTTTTTTCACGAAGCCCGGTAATCTTCTCCGTCAACAACGGCCTAATTAAGACCCTGTGATTATCAACCTTCATGACCACACCTCGCTCACAAGGCCAAGCTCGCGCTCAGCGATCAGGACTGCCTGGGCGCGGACAACGTCGTACACATTCAACTGATCCGCAGTAAGCACTGTGACGGACGGCAAATTGGCCGCAGCCTTCTGGATGTCCGACTGTTCTTTTCCGACAATCATCAGCGTGTGATCGCCCCCGGTGAATTGCTTTATCGCTTGCGCCAGCAGTTTGGTCCGAGGCTGCTGCAGAGAAAGATCGGACAAGACGAATAATTTACTCTCCGCCACTTTGGCCGATAAGGCGCTCTGCAGCGCGATGCGATACTTTTTTTTCGGCATTGAATACGCATAGCTTCGAGGCTTCGGTCCAAAAACACTCCCGCCATGCCGCCAGACGGGAGAGCGAAGAGACCCGGCTCTGGCGCGTCCCGTATGCTTTTGTTTCCATGGCTTTTTACCGGACCCGCTCACTTCGCCACGCCGCAATGTAGAAGCCGTCCCCCTGCGCTCACAGGCACGCTGCATGACGACCGCCTCATGCACCAGCGCAACACGCGGTTCGCAACCGAATACTTGCGCAGATAAATCGACCGTGCCCACCTTCTTTTTTTGCAAATCAACTACATCGATAGTAGGCATGCTAGCTCTTCTTCGACTTTCGCACGACAACGACGCCGTTAGCGGCCCCTGGAATGGCACCACGGACAAAGAGGAGATTCTCTTCCGATCGTGATTCAATGACTTTCAGCCGCTGAACCGTCACCCGCTCAGATCCCATATGGCCCGGAAGAGTCTTCCCTTTCCACACGCGAGAAGGAAACGAACTGGCTCCGATAGAACCAGGGGCCCGATGAAACATGGACCCATGGGACTCAGGACCACCTGCATAGTGATGACGCTTCACGACACCCTGATATCCTTTACCCTTCGATACGCCGATCACATCCACCCAATCGCCCTTCTTAAACATACCGACCGTCACCAACTGACCGATCGCCGGCTCCCCGTCCTTTTTAAATTCGTGCAATACCCGGCTAGGAGGGGCTTGATGTTTCTTCAGATGCCCCAACTCCGGCTTGGATAACTTCCGCTCTTTGACTTCGCCGAAAGAAAGCTGAACCGCTTCATATCGATCCCGTTCTTTCGTCCTCACCGCGATCACCCGGCATGGGCCCGCTTCGATCACCGTCACCGGCGTCAAACGACTCTCATCGAACATTTGCGTCATCCCAAGCTTTTTACCGATCAGTCCGTTCGTCATTCTCTCACCGCAAGGCCGACGTTAAGGCGTAGCAGCCTCAACCGTTGACCTCGACCTTCACAATTTAATTTCCACATCCACCCCAGCCGCCAGATTCAACTTCATCAATGAATCCATGGTCTCAGGCGTGGGCTCCATAATGTCGAGCAATCGCTTGTGCGTGCGCATCTCAAATTGCTCGCGAGATTTCTTATCGGCGTGCGTCGACCGCTGGACGGTGATTTTTTCAATCCTGGTGGGAAGCGGAATGGGACCCACCACCTTGGCTCCGCTGCGCCGAACAGTCTCAACTATTTCCGAGACCGACTGATCCAGCACTCGGTAGTCGAAGCCCCTCAATCTTATTCTGATCCGCTGATCGACTTTCACTTCATTAGCTCCTAAGCTATCAAACGATCTCTTCTCTTCTTACGCCAGAATTTCGGTGACGACGCCGGAGCCGACGGTCTTGCCGCCCTCGCGCACGGCAAACCGCAACCCCTGATCCATCGCGATCGGGCTGATCAACTCCGCCGTCACGCTCACGTTGTCCCCCGGCATCACCATCTCCACCCCCGGATTGAGCTGCACCACCCCCGTCACGTCCGTCGTCCGGAAGTAAAACTGCGGCCGATACCCGTTGAAAAACGGCGTGTGCCGCCCCCCTTCTTCCTTCGTCAACACATAGATCTCCGCCTTGAACTTCGTATGCGGCGTGATCGTCTTGGGCTTGGAGAGCACCATCCCCCGCTCCACGTCCTCTTTCTTGGTGCCCCGTAACAGGACCCCGATGTTGTCCCCCGCCTGCCCTTCATCGAGCACTTTGCGGAACATCTCCACTCCCGTCACCACCGTGTTCTGCGTGGGCCGCAACCCCACGATCTCGATTTCATCGCCCACTTTTACGATGCCCCGCTCACAGCGCCCCGTCACCACCGTCCCCCGCCCGCTGATGGTAAACACGTCTTCGATCGGCATGAGAAACGGCTTGTCGATCGGCCGCTGCGGCGTCGGAATGTAGGTGTCCACCGCCTCCAACAGCTTCATGATGCTGGGCACTCCTAACGGGCCGCCATCCCCTTCCATCGCCTTCAAGGCGCTCCCCTGGATGATCGGGGTCTTGTCCCCCGGGAACCCGTACTTCGTCAGCAGCTCCCGCACTTCCAACTCCACCAACTCCAACAGCTCTTTGTCATCCACCTTGTCGGCCTTGTTCAAGAACACCACGATGTAGGGCACCCCCACCTGCCGCGCCAAGAGAATATGCTCCCGGGTTTGCGGCATGGGGCCGTCGGCCGCACTGACCACCAAAATCGCCCCGTCCATCTGCGCCGCTCCGGTGATCATGTTCTTGACGTAGTCGGCGTGGCCCGGGCAATCGACGTGGGCGTAATGCCGGTGGTCCGTCTCATATTCCACGTGGCTGATGGCGATGGTCATGATCTTCGTCGCGTCCCGCCGCCCCTGGCTCTCGCTCGCCTTCGCCACTTCGTCATAGCTCACGAACTTCGCCATCCCTTTGTCCGCACACACTTTCGTCAACGCCGCCGTCAACGTCGTCTTCCCATGGTCCACATGCCCGATCGTCCCGATGTTCACGTGCGGCTTCTTCCGCTCGTACTTCGCCTTCGCCATA
>CAYXKP010000214.1:0-6510 GCA_964465695.1 uncultured Nitrospira sp. | reverse complement strand
ACACAAAGCATTGCGGCTCCCAATGCCAACACTGTACGCATGTGCTGCCTCCTTAAAAATTGTGTGGACATAACATCAACGACCATACTGAAGATATTCGACGAAGATATTCGTTGACTACGGTCTGTCAGTAGGAATCATCATATACACATATGATTGAGAAATATGGCAGAACCTAGGCTAATCGCACCGCGCTGTCAAGGGGTAGCCTATCGAAAACGCCCCCCCTTAATTTCCGATATCGTTTCCAACATGTGCTTTGGTGCCCGGAGGGAGGGTCGAACTCCCACTCTCTTGCGAGAACCGGATTTTGAGTCCGGCGCGTCTGCCAGTTCCGCCATCCGGGCCAACTTCATCATGGGAACACGATTGTAGGGCGCTCTTCTAACATGTCGTCATAATGGGGTCAATTAGATATCGACTCTTCCTTTCATCTCAAGGAGTCTGGTAAGATGCCGACTCGAAGAACCCGGCGTAGAAGCATTGGCAGGAAATTTAGTGAATAAGGAGTAGAGCGGATATGGCAGAGGTTTCTTGTGTGACCTGCGGGCAAACGGGAGAGGCGATCACCACTCCCCTCTTTCTTGGCAAGCTTGAATCGGAAGTCAAAAGCAAGGTCTGCGTAAGCTGCTGGAAGAAGTGGGAAGGCATGCGCGTGATGGTCATCAATGAGTATCAGGTCAACCTCGGCGATGAGAGCGGCCGTGAACTCGTTCGCAAGCAAATGAAAGCCTTTTTGAAACTCGGTGAGCAGGTCGATTCATCGAAAGTCGCAGAGAACTATCGTCCGCCGACAAGCTGATCGTGCACGATTCCGGAAAATTAGCCCGTTGACTTTCCGTTTCTTCAGCATTGTCGCTGAGTTCGTTGACAGTGCAAATCCGAAAATGTTAGTGTGCCTTGCCGTTTCTTTTAAGACGGAAGAGAGGATTTGGCTCCGAGATGATTACGCAGATGCAAGTCAAGGGGCTGATGTTTGACCCCTACAACAATGCGTATATCGTCATCCTGCGGGACGATGATCAGTCGGAAATGCTTCCGATTTGGGTCGGAAAATCGGAAGCGAGCTCGATCAGCCTGGCGATCGAGAATGTCGCCCCTCCACGTCCCATGACACACGACTTCATGAAGTCCTACTTGGACGCATTCAACGCCAAGGTCATTAGCGTGGTCATTACGGACCTGAATGAGCACACCTATTTCGCGAAAGTGCATTTGACCTACGCCGACTCGGAGTACACCGTCGATTCCCGTCCCAGCGACGCCATCGCCCTCGCTCTCCGAACCCAGGCTCCCATTTTTGCGAGCGAGTCCGTGATTCGAAAGCAGAGCTCGGAAGAACTCGATCAGTGGTTGGAAAACCTGAAACCCGAAGACTTCGGGAAATTGGACTCCTGACGTTTCTTGACGTGTCATTTATGGAAGAGCACGCGCCCCAGACGACCGAACCGTTGATTCAGCTGGCGGTTAACCGCGTCGTAGAAGACTCGAATACGGATACCAGGATCGTCGTGCTGACCCGAGCCGACGGAGGGTCAGACCATTTCATGGTATGGGTGGGAGCATCGGAAGGTGAAGCGATCAGGCGTGCGCTGGACACCTCGACCACACCGCGCCCGATGAGCCACGATCTGATCAAGAGTTTCGGCGAGCACCTCGGCATCAAGATGGAGCGGGCGGTTCTCACGGACGTCAAGAGCAGCACGTATTATGCGACCGTGTTTCTGGAAAACAAAGGAGTCGTACGCACCATCGATTCCAGACCCAGCGACGCCATCGCGTTGGCTCTCCGCTGCCAAGCGCCCGTTTATGTCACGCAGGACGTGTGGAAGCGACGCAGCGGTCAGAATCTGGACGCATGGCTGTCCAAGCTGGAAACGAAGAATATCGGCGCCCAAGAAGTCTAACACCTCTCAAAAGCTGACAGAGTTGCAGCGGTGGAGAACAAGATGATGACGTATTTCGAGAATCCGACTCAGGTAAAAGAAAGCTGGCATCTAGTGAACGCCGAAGGGAAAACCCTGGGCCGATTGGCGGCGCGAGTGGCGGGCATCTTACGGGGAAAACATCGGCCGACATTCACGCCGAATGTCGACATGGGCGATCATGTGGTCATTGTGAACGCGGAGAAGATTCAACTGACCGGCGACAAGATGGAAACCAAACTGTACCGGCGCCACACAGGGTATCCGGGAGGGTTGAAAACCGCCTCCGCCGCACACGTATTTCGGAAAGACCCTACGCAGCTCCTGACAAAAGCGATTAAGGGCATGCTTCCTAAAACTCCGCTCGGCAACGGCATGGCGCGCAAACTCCGCGTCTATGTCGGGCCACAGCATCCACATCAGGCTCAACGTCCTGAACCGATATCCCTCTAGCAGGATGCTCACAAACTATTTCTATTTTGTAGCTTCTATTTGGTAAGCGTGGGAAGCAGGAGATCCAGAAGAGTTCCAGACCGATCACAAGAGCCCGCAGGCTGATCAAAAAGGCCGACCGGCAAGGCCGCAGCAAGCGAGGAGACGAAGCGTACTTTGGGCCGTACGTTGAGCCTCTAAGCGCCGCGAGAACGCCGCTGGCGGACTTTTCAACAGCCTGCCAAACAGAAGGAGACGAGTCGCATGGCAGCGGTGACACAGTATGCAACGGGACGGAGAAAATGCGCTGTCGCCCGAGCCTGGGTGACAGGCACAGCGGGCGATATTATGGTGAACGATAAGCCGTTGGAGAAGGCGTTTCCTCGTCTCACCCTCCGGCAAATCATCCAGCTCCCCCTGGAGATGGCCGGCCTGATGGGCAAATACTCGATCAGCGCGACCGTCTATGGCGGCGGCCCGACCGGGCAAGCCGGCGCTCTCCGCCATGCCATCGCGCGGGCGCTCGTGGCGATGACTCCTTCAACCCGCAGCTCCCTCAAGAAGGAAGGGCTGCTCACGCGCGATTCACGCGTGAAGGAGCGAAAGAAGTACGGACAGAAGGGCGCGCGCAAGCGGTTCCAATACTCCAAGCGCTAGACGACGGGGCCGACGATTTAAAAAAGGGAAGGCTCCAAGCCTTCCCTTTTTTATGTCTTCTTTCTGGATGTGCCGTTCGACCGGGATATCGCGGCGTATGGACAGCCACCTATGAGTGAAAAATTTCGAATCGCCATTGCCGGTGCCAGCGGATATGCCGGCGCAGAGCTCGTTCGGCTTGCGGCGGGCCATCCCTATTTCACCATCACCGCCGTGACGTCGGAAAAATCGGCGGGTCAGTCGGTTTCATCCGTGTTTCCCAGCTTCAAGGGAATCGTGGATCATCAATTTGAAGCCTTGGCGCCGGAGGCCCTGACGGAGCGGGCGGATGTCATTTTTCTCGCCCTGCCCCATACAAAATCGATGGACCCCGTTGCCGCTTGTATCAAGGCAGGCAAGCCGGTCGTCGACCTCAGTGCGGATTACCGACTCAAGGACGTCGGCGTCTACGAAAAGTGGTATCACACTCCGCATAGTCACCCACATTTACTTCAAGATGCGGTGTATGGTCTGCCGGAACTCCATCGGAGCGCGATCGCTAAATCAAAACTGGTTGCCTCGCCAGGATGTTATCCCACCGCCGCAGTCCTACAATTGGCCCCCCTCTTTGCCAAACGACTCGTGCAGCCTGAGTCGATCGTGATCGACGCCAAGTCCGGCGTTTCGGGAGCGGGGCGGAGTCCTGCCCTGGCCTATCATTTTCCGGAAGCGCATGAATCCCTAGAGCCCTATAAAATCGGTCAGCATCGTCATATTCCTGAAATCGAGCAGGAACTCTCCAGACTCATGGACGAAGCCGGTTCCGTAACGGTGACGTTTACCCCTCACCTTGTCCCGATGAATCGAGGTATCCTGAGCACGGCGTACTGTAAGTTGACACGCGCAATACCACTCTCCGACCTTCGGGACCTGTACCGAGACTTTTATAAAGGGGAGCGATTCGTCCGGCTTTACGAAGATCTCGTTCCCAATCCGCGTTACATTAAAGGAACGAATTATTGCGACATCGGCGTATTCATCGATGCGCGGGCCGGATGGGTCGTCACCGTAGCGGCGGTCGACAATCTCGTCAAAGGAGCCGCGGGTCAGGCCATTCAAGCGATGAATTTGATGCTCGGGATTCCTGAGGACACCGGCCTCACCGCACCGGGCAGTTATCCCTAACCTTGCGGTCCGACCATTATCTGACTCAACTGCCACGCGACCCGAGAGATCGTATGAAACCGAAACAGGTCGGCGTCACCGCACCGATAGGATTCCGCGCCGCCGGAATCCATTGCGGCATCAAGAAACCGGGCCTTCTTGATTTGGCCCTTTGCGTGTCCGACGTCAGCGGACCGATCGCCGGAGTCTTCACCAAGAATCGCGTTGTGGCGGCGCCGGTACTCCTGGACCGGCACCATCTCCGATCCCGTCGCGGGCGGGCCATTATCGTCAACAGCGGGAATGCCAACGCCTGCACGGGCGATCAAGGGTTAGTGGCCGCAAAAGCGATGGCTACGGCGGTGGCGGAACAACTTACTATTCCCGTACACCAGGTATTCGTCGGTTCAACCGGTGTGATCGGGCGCATGCTGCCGATTGATCGTATCACCGCAGCCGTCCCGACATTGGTCGCCCAACTCGGCATTCCAGGAGGCGATCAAGCAGCGCAGGCGATTTTGACCACGGACTTGCGGCCTAAAACCGTCGCACGACAAGCTCAAATCGGCGGCCGTGTCGTCACCATCGGCGGCATGGCCAAGGGTTCCGGCATGATTCACCCGAATATGGCCACCATGCTGGCCTATCTGACGACCGATGCCGCGATTGCTCCGGCAGCCCTCCAGCAGGCCTTGAAAGCGGCAGCCGACCAATCCTTCAACTGCATTACGGTGGACGGCGATACCAGCACGAACGATACGGTTCTCTGTCTAAGTAATGGCCTGGCCAAGAACCGACCCATTCAACAAGACACGAGATCCTATCGCGACTTCGAGCGACTCTTGACGGATGCGGCACGGGAATTGGCCCTCATGATCTGCCGCGACGGAGAGGGAGTCACCAAGGTCGTCACAATTGTGGTGCAAGGAGCCGCCACGACAGCAGCCGCGAAGCGAGTCGCCGGCACCATCGCGACCTCAAATCTCGTGAAGACCGCCCTCTTTGGTGAGGATGCCAACTGGGGCAGAGTCATGGCGGCCCTGGGGCGATCGGGCGTTGCCATAGACCCGGGTAAAGTCACGCTGCGATTCAATGATATTGTCATGGTACGGCGGGGCGTCGGAATGGGGCTGGAGGCCGAACAAAAGATTGCACAGGTGTTCAAACAAAAGGAATTTACAGTCACCGTCCAGCTCGGGCAGGGTCACGCCCATGCCCACATGTGGACAACGGACCTTTCCTATGACTATGTGCGCATCAATGCCAGTTATCGATCGTAATTCAGAAAGACCGCAGGCGGCTTGAAACCCCTGCCCGACTATGGTAGCGTTCCCGGTCTGGTTCTGACAGGGGTCGTTTCTGTTACTCACAGAGAGCGGCTCATTTAATAAAATACCAATCAGCGTCGAGACGCTGCACGGCTTGAGAATAAGGGAAGTGATTCCCTCACCCGACGGGTGCTCTGCAAGCTTGAAGGGAGGTGAAGGCATGGGAGTGGTGACGATCAAGGAGTTGTTGGAGGCCGGCGTTCATTTCGGGCACCAGACCAACCGCTGGAATCCCAAGATGAAGAAGTTTCTGTTCGGCGAACGCAGCGGCATCTATATCATCGACCTTCAGCAGACCGTCGCGCGGATGGAGCAGACCTATGCCTTCGTCCGAGACCTCGTTGCAGCCGGAGATTCCGTCTTGTTCGTCGGCACGAAGCGGCAGGCTGCCGAAATCCTGGAAGAAGAAGCCAAGCGGGCCAACATGTATTTCGTCAACCAGCGCTGGTTGGGGGGGATGTTGACCAACTTCCAAACCATTCGGCGCAGCATCGACAAGATGAAGAAGATGGAGACGACGCTTCTGAACCCCAGCGAGCATGGTCTGAAGAAGAAAGAAGTCCTTCTCATGCAGAAGGATATCGCGAAGCTCCAAAAATACCTGTCCGGTATCAAGAACATGCGCAGCCTTCCGGGGGCGGTTTTCGTCCTGGATACGAGAATCGAAAAAATCGCCGTTCAAGAAGCGAAGCGACTGGATATCCCGGTTATCGCCATCCTGGACAGCAACTGCGACCCGGACGACATCGCCTACCCGATTCCGGGAAATGACGACGCCATTCGCTCGATCAAACTCATTACGTCCAAGATCGCCGATGCTTGTATCGAGGGCGCGCATATGAAAGCCCAGCGAGAAGAAGCGGAGTTTCAAGCCACTCCCGCCGGCAGTGAAAAGAAACCGGCCATGCGCGTTGAAAGCGTGCCGGTCTCGTAGAGTCACGCGAATTGGTCCATCAACGGTTCATCCTCATCGACTAAGCGAAGGAATAACGAATCATGGCAGGATCCAGTCAGCTCGTGAAAGC
>CAYXKP010000213.1:0-6575 GCA_964465695.1 uncultured Nitrospira sp. | reverse complement strand
ACACCCTTCAGGGTGCCAACGTAAAACGTATCCTGCGCCCCGCAGTAGCCGGGACATTCGCTCTCAAATTCTCCGTGTGCTTCTTTATCCGCCGTGGCTTTCTCCAGCGCCACCACTTGAGCCTCGGTGAGCACCAGTCCTTCTTGCGCCACCTTGGCTTCCAGGGCCTTCAATCGTTTCCGCATCGTTTCCAGATCATGCCGCAACCAGATACACCGTACGCCTGCAGGTGAAATGGTCAGAGACTGCTTGCGCAGTTCGTTCGCGACACGGGCTTGACCCCATGCCGGCTGTACCACGGCCATCTGCACAATCGCCTGCTCTACCTCAGCCGCCACCCGATTCTTCAGGAGGGGCTTCTGCCGAGAAATCTCTTGCAGGGCCGCTTCACCGCCGGTCTCATAGAGCTCTTTGAACCGGTAGAAGCTATCCCGGCTATAGCCCATTAACCGACAGGCTTTGGAGACATTGTCGAGTTGCTTGGCGAGCTCCAATACCCCCACCTTGGTCTTAATGACTTTCTGTTCCGTCGTCATCGTCCTCACTCCTTCTGTGAAGGGGAGGACTCTACTTGACTGTCAGATTAAGTTCTAGCTTCTACATAACAACCATGTGGAGCGGCCTTCGCCGGCCGCTCCGCGATGGGACCTCCATTCACTCGGTTTATTCTTCCGGAATGACGAGAGCGAGATTGTTCTCTTTCAGTTTCGTCTCAACCATGCGTTGCTCCTGACCTGTCTCCTTTCGAATGGTCAACCACTCTTTCACTTTCGGGCGCTTTTCTACGACCGGCACTTCCTTCATCGTCGTCACTTCGACGCTTTGTGGAGCGAACATTTCGCTCGGCACACCGCTCGTCGTTTGTGTATGCGGAGTGCGTTCGATCCAGTCTAGTGCCCTTCCCAGTAGGCCTTGTCTGAAAAACAGCGTAGGAGTTCAGCGCAAATGCCTCATCAAAGGAACCACAAATGACAAACTATGCAAAAACAGGTGCGGAATCGGAATCTTTCATGCCCAGCGACAAGAACCAGCAGTCCGCGACCGGCTCGAACGTGAACACACCGGTGAGCCTCGCCGCCCGGAAGAAAATGGAGGAACCGCTACGGCCGGAGGAAGTGAGTGAAGAACTAGAAGTACAGTGGCGGCACGAAGTGCTCCACAATATGCTCCTGAGCAAATGCCAAGAGATCCTGAAGGAGGTTGAGGAGGATTTAGGCCGATCCCTGGCTGAAGACCAGCAGCGGCGTCTGGAATCAGCAGGTGACGCGGGCGACCAGGCGTTAATGGATCTGGAACGTGAACGAGGCATCTCGTTAATGGAGATGCGGAACCGCCGGAGACAGTCGGTCGAGGAAGCGCTCATCCGGCTGCGGGAAGGAACGTACGGCATTTGCGCGGAATGCGGGGTGGAGATCAGCGGGAAGCGTCTCCAAGCGCTCCCCTTCGCCAAGCTGTGCGTGGAGTGTCAATCGCGCGCGGAGTTGCTGGAAAAGATCGAACGGGAAGAAGAGCGCGAGGAGGCTTAGGGGGGCAGTAGGAGGGAACCGACCGTGAATCGAGAGGGAGAGCAAAGTCAGGCCGAGTATTATGGGTTAATCAAAGGGCAGATCGAACATCACGATAATCTGGTCAACCAGCGAGTCATCTGGCAAATCATCTCCCAGTCATTCTTTTTCAGCGCCTACCCCGCTTTGCTCAACGCCCCCAAAGAGGCAAAAGACGCCTTGTTCGAAGCAGGACAAACTTTGTTCATGTGGATGCTGCCGATAATCGGGTTGTCTGCAGGAGTTTTGACTTATGCCAGCATCATAGCTTCGTTGAAATCCATTGAGCACCTGCATAAGCTCTATGACGACTACGCCCGCAGTAGACCAAGAGACGACAGTGCCAAGCTCTTCCCATATATCCAGGGCCCCACACACCTTCTTAAATGGGCTAATCTGTCTCCGACCTGGATGCCTATCATCTTTACTGCAGCGTGGCTGCTTGTCCTGGGACGGCTGATCTATGCCGCCTTGTTTTGATGTGCCGTTTTCCACGAGCTTTGCCGTTCTATGGCAAGACAGTTCGTCCGAGTGTAGGACGCTTAGCGCCAGATTGAGCGGCTTTGATTAAGTCCCGACCAGGGTTTTCCTTGCAACGGCAACAGAACCTCATAATCGATTACGTTGCCTCAGCACTCTTAGCAGCGACCAATCCAGAACGTTTCACTGAATGCTTAGTGGTCGTAACAGGCTCTTGTCTTGCATAGAGATCTCGGAGTGCGGTTTCCGAGTCACAAAATCACCAAGGAGGTTTTTCATGAAATCAGCATTGACTGTTCTCATAACCATCACCGTCGGTTTTGTCCTGTCAGGCTGCTCGCTGGCCCAACGAATGATGCCCGGTTCCACCATGTCGAATCAGGAAATTTTCGGCGTGCTCAATACCATCAACCGCAGCGAGATCGATGCCGGCCAACTTGCCAAGCAAAAGGGCTCCACGCAGGAAGTCCGTTCGTTTGCGTCCCGGATGCTGAATGAGCACCAGATGATGATGCAGAATATGAATCAGTTGGCCCAGCGCATGAACATGCAGCCGCAAAAGCCGGCCTTGGCGACCACGCTGGAACAGACCCATCAGGAAACAATGGAAGAGCTTCGGAATAAATCCGGCGTGGACTTCGATAAGGCCTACATTGAGTATCAGGTGAAGATGCACGAACAGTCCGTCGACCTCGTGAAAGACGCGGCCGGCTCAGTCGACAACCCCAATCTCAAGCTGCAACTGCGCCAGACGGTGCCGGATTTGCAAAACCACTTGGCTTCGGCTCAGTCGGTCGAACGGCAGACGCAATAGGAAGGAATGTTCGATGGCTCTTAGGCGGCTTGGCGGGTACGGGAGTTCATCCATTTCCACGCGGAGCTGATGATCTGAAAGAGGTCTTCTTGTTTGGTGTGCCAACCGAGTTCCGACCGGGCTCGGGCGGACGAGGCCACCAACACGGAGGGATCCCCGGAACGCCGAGCCGCCGCTATCGTGGGGATGGGACGGCCGGTGACTTCACGGGCACATTGAACGACCTCGTAGACACTTCGCCCGCCGCCGGAACCGAGATTGTAGACCGGACTCCGCGCCGGCCCGGCTTCCACGGCCCGCAGCGCGAGAATATGAGCGTCCGCCAAATCCTCGACGTGGATATAGTCCCGAATGCAGGTGCCGTCTTTCGTCGGGTAATCGTCTCCGAAGATCGTGATCGCCGGTCGCCGGCCCATGGCCACGTCGAGCACGAGCGGAATCAAATGCGTTTCAGGATCATGGCGCTCTCCGTTCCGGGCGCTCGCGCCCGCCGCATTGAAATAGCGGAGGCTCACGCTGTGAAACCCATAGGCGCGACCATACCATCGCAACGCCCGCTCAAAGGCACATTTCGTTTCACCGTACGGGTTCCTCGGCTGAATCGGATCGGTCTCCTCGATCGGTTGCTTGGCCGGCTCGCCGTACACGGCGGCGGAAGAGGAAAATACCAGACGTCGCACTCCGCACTTCAGCATACCGTCGAGTAACGACAGCCCCGCTTGGACGTTGTTTCGGTAGTACTTGGAAGGATCTGCCATTGATTCGCCCACGAGTGAATCGGCGGCCAGATGAACGACCGCCTCGACGCCGCAGAGAGCACTCTGCAATAAGGACTCGTCCAGGAGGTTCCCCTGAATAAACTCAGCGGGTGGGGTGACGGCATCGCGATGGCCCTTTGAGAGGTTGTCATAGACGACCGCTTTATAACCTTCCCGGATCAACGCTTCCGTTACGATGCTGCCGATATAACCGGCTCCGCCCGTCACGAGAACTTTCATGAACTCCTCCCTGGCTGCATCCTCAGCATTTCCGGCATTGGGGGCCTTTCCCGGAGAGAGGAACGCGCGACAGCCGTTCACATCCACGCTCGCGCACAATTTCAAACAGGAAGCCGTCGGCCCCGCACAATTGGGTGGAGATCCTTCAGGCGACCTCCGACATTCCTGACCGTAGGTTAAGGACATCTACGACCCGTTGTCCTGCGGCTGTCCGACAGTTATCGCAACGGCCGCAGTCTCTCGGCAATTCATTTCCGAAGTATCTCGTCAAAAAACGAACCCGGCACTCCGTGGTTTGTCCGTACTTCATCATCACCTCGAGCTTGTCCTGATCCGACTTGTGACGCTCTTCATATTCCGACAGGTACCGCCCGAACTCATCCTCGTCGCCGAACGCACGCGCCAGTTTTAATCGTCGTCCGCGGCCCACGATGCCGATCGCGTCGAGCAACGCCGCGATGACCTTGACCTTGTCTAGAGGTAACGCCGTGGCGGCGGCCAATTTATGGAGCGTCACGCCCTTGTTTCCATGCCGTTGCTCTTCGGCCAACGCTCGATAGACGTCGGCGCAGTCCTCTCTCCGGGGATACTTGCCTCCGAGAAAGTAGGCCTGTACCTGCCGGTCCTCCAGTCGGTATAACAGGACGGCCCACGCCGCCTCGCCGTCCCGCCCGGCCCGTCCCGTCTCTTGCACATAGCTTTCGATCGAGTCCGGCAAGGAATAATGCACGACGACGCGCAAGTCGCGTTTATCAATGCCGAGCCCGAAAGCTTTCGTCGCCACGACCAGCCGAAACCGATTGCCCATAAACTCTTGTTGCGTCTTATGCCGGTCTTTCGCGCTCATTTTCCCGTGATACAGGCCGACGGGCAAACCCACCCGCCGGAGCCTCTCGAACAGAGCTTTGGCCTCACGGATCGTGGCGACATACACCAACCCAGGCCCGTCTCGCAGCTGGCCGGCCAACAACTCCCGCAGACTCTGATCTTTCTCGGCTTCATTCACGGTACGGCGCACCTCATAAATGAGGTTTTCACGATAGCTCCCGAGATTCACGACGGTGGGGCTTTTCATATCCAGCTGCCGCACGATGTCCTGCGCCACATCGGGGGTCGCTGTAGCCGTCAGCGCCAGCACCGGAGGGTTCCCCAATAGACGCACCGCTTCGCGAATCGACAAGTACGCCGGCCGAAAATCATGTCCCCACTGGGAGATGCAATGGGCTTCGTCCACCACGAGCAGCGACACACCGGTGCGACGCAACATCGCCAGACTGTCTTCCCGCTCCAGCCGCTCCGGAGTCACGTAAATCAATTCCGGTTCCCCCTCCCGTATATCATCCACCGTTTCACGCTCATCCCGGGCGGACAGCGTGCTGTCGAGCTTGGCAACCGGGATCGAGCGGTCTTCCAGTTTGTCCTGTTGATCTTTCATCAACGAAATCAACGGCGACACGACGACGACGGCGTGAGGCATAAATAACGCCGGCAGCTGATAACAAAGCGACTTTCCCCCGCCGGTGGGCAGGATGCCCAAGGCATCCTCGCCTTTCATCACGGCTTCAATCAATTCCTCCTGGCCCGGACGGAAGGTCGTGACACCGAGCCGCCTTTTGGCTTTGCGAAGATTGTCAGGGGACCAACGCAGCGCGAGATTCACCGTACCTCACCCCTTTATTAGATAATGAGTCGGCGTATTAACTCACACCATTTCATGCAGAACAACAAGGTAATCCTCTAGACGAGCACGTCTTTGTCCCCGTCTCGAACAGGCTCAGGAGCTTTTCCTAGTATCATTCGTACAGCAAACCACTTATTTCATAAGAGCGTTATGCACGTTTTTTGACGGACCTAACAACGTAGGAGAATTGAGAATGGGCGGCAGATTGAAATCTTACATGCTCAGTGTTGTGCTGACAGGCGTATGCTTGGGTTTCGCCGGGCCCGGAATCTCATCGGCTGAAGATTGGATGACTGAAGGCATGGCTGAGGAGGGACGCTTCATTGCAGGCTTTCGGGTCGGTCCCAGTTTTACGACGCAAGACGGGGGTGTGTCGACAGCCGGACCGGCGCTTAATTTTCAGGGGATGTACGGCCTGAACCGATGGATGCGAGCCGGCATGATGCTCGAATGGGAACAGCATGGCCTGGACGGCCGGGATGGGTCGGTCAATACGATTTCCATTTTTCCGGTGACGCTGGAGTTTCGGCCCGGTCATATCGGTCCTTTCGTTCCGTATCTCACGACCGGTATCGGAGTGAACGTGAACACGAAGGATATCGACGATACCTTTGCCTGGCGCCTTGGCGGCGGCGTGGATTACCCGCTGACCCAGTTGGTTTCTACCGCGCCGAAAGGCCTCATGCTGAACGTGGAAACCGCCTGGAAACGAAACCAGCCCGGCGCGGAGCTATCCACCATGGGCTTACTGTTTGGAGTGCGCCATACGTTTTGATCGGTAAAAATTACGCATCCGCATATTATTATGTGGTTGGGCTTCTGACGCGTTTGCTTGACTGGAGAGTGTTCTCTTCGCTACGTGTCCGAGAACTATTCAGCCGGCGTTATCTTTTGGCATAGGGACCGCTCCAGGGTGAACCGCTCGTTTCCTCAGCGGCACCACTTCATCCCGCCACAACGCGATCCCGCCGACCAATCCGTTTAGGTTGGAAACGATCGTGACGGTGGCGGGGAACAGAGAGATATCGACCTCCCTCGCATTGCCGCCGCCGATATAT
>CAYXKP010000212.1:0-6703 GCA_964465695.1 uncultured Nitrospira sp. | reverse complement strand
GTTTAAGTCTGGTCGTGTGCTGGAAGATGCACTTAGGACAGGTGTAATGAATGAATTGGTCGCCCCCCACCAACCGCTTCTTCATGAGCACATTGCACCACGTGCAAAGGCGATCGGGTAACTCGGTTCGGGATGCATCGGAGGTCGGCAGCATGAGGGTATTGTTCCTGAGCGCCGAGACCTTGTCAACCGATAGCCCATGCCTCTCGTACGCCAAAAATATTTCCTCAGCTTCCCCGTGCGCGGTAAAAAAATCATGGTATAGTTCACGCATGATAGGTTCCGTCAACATAACCCTCTTACTGAAAGGGAACTACTCCTATGAGCACTTCGGCCGGTCCCGAGTCCACGATCTTACCAACCAACGCCCCTGCGGCTGCTGCCCGACCGGTCCAAGACATGGTGGGAAGCGGCAAGGCATGGGGGCTCTGCACTGCCGTTGATCTCCACGATTGCAATCCCGAACTTATTCGTGATGCGGAATATATCAAGCGCTACGTCGTTGAGCTGTGTGAGCTCATCGGCATGAATCGCTATGGCGAATGTCAGGTCGTCAATTTTGGTGAGGGCCGCGTCGCCGGGTACTCCATGGTGCAGTTGATCTCCACCTCATTGATCAGCGGCCATTTTGCCAACGAAACCAATCACGCCTACCTCGACATTTTCAGCTGCAGAGGGTATGATCCCGCGGTCGTCGAGTCGTTTTCGAAGGAGTTTTTCGGCGCCCGTCGTAGCGTCGCGACCGCCACCCTTCGTTACTAACATTTTCGTTCATCCTTGATTCTGCTTCGGGGGCGTGAGTAGAGCGCCCCCGACTAGCTTAACCCTCCGACCATGGACATTGACTAAACATGAAAGTGACGACCGTCAAAGAGGTGTTCGACTCACTTCCATCCAAACTCGATAAGGAGGCGGCTGAAAACCTCGATGCCGTCTACCAATTCGACCTTCGAGGCAACCAAGGCGGGCAATATCATCTGTTGGTGCAAAATGGCGCCTGCGTCGTGAAAGACGGAACCCATGCCGATCCGCATGTGACCTTATCGATGACCGGAGAAGACTGCATCGGAGTTTTGAATGGCCAGCTCAGCGGGATGGTGATGGCGATGTCGGGGCGCCTTCAAGTAACCGGGGACATCGGACTCGCCATGCAGCTGAAGTCCTTATTTCCAAACATCGCCGAGCGTTGACGGAGGCGAATCCGGGACCGGACTCTTGCCGGAAAAGGCCGTTCCGTGATCGTTCGTCTTTTCTTCGAATCTCCTCGGAAAACGTTCCTCTAAAATCAGATACATCGTCGGGATAAGAAACAACGTGAGGAGGGTGGAGAAACTCAACCCTCCGACGACGGCCCTGGCGAGGGGCGCATTCGTTTCTCCTCCGGTCCCGAGCCCGATCGCCATAGGAAGGAGGCCGAACACCGTCGCGAGCGAAGTCATGAGAATCGGGCGTAGTCTGGTTCGAGCGGCGGACACAACGGCCCGGTGAAGCGCCTCCCCTCTGCGGCGTAACACGTTGGTGTAATCGACGAGCAGGACACCGTTCGAGACGACGATCCCGAACATCATGATGATGCCCATCATCGATGTGGTGGACAGCGTCGTATTCGTCAGGAAAAGTATGAGGATCACACCGGGAAACCCCATGGGAACCGCAAACATGATGATGAACGGATCGATGAGCGATTTGAATTGAGCCGCCATGACCATGTAGACAAGCATCAGCGCCAGGATGGTCGCAAACTGCAACCCTTGGAAAGTCTCGCGTTGTTGCTGAATCTGCCCGGCCAGCTTGATACTGAAGCCCGCCGGTAACTGGAGGGCAGCGAATGCCGACTCGAGGTCTTGGGCGATTTCACCGAGTGTCCGAGTGGTGGGATTGGCCGTGATGTGAACCACGCGTTGGAAATACTTCCGATCGACCTTCACCGGCCCGGCGTTCAACTTGAGTGCGGCCACGTTTTTCAGCAAGACCGGTTCACCGGCCTTGGTGGTGAGCAGAATATTCTCCAGATCGGAGAGATCGTTTCGGTGCTCTTCAGCCAGCCAGGCGCTGATGAAGTACTCATTGCCGCTTTGCGGATCCGTGTATATGATCGGGTCGGTTTGGCCGTTTCCGTTCAAAGAAAACAGGACCGCATTGGCCACGTCGGCCTCACTGATGCCGAGCAGGGCTGCTTTCTCTCGATCGACCGTGATGTTGATCTCCGGATAGTTTTCTTCCCGACTCGGTTCAATATCCGCCAGGCCGGGAGTCTGCTCCATGATCTCCTTGACATGGGCAATGACTTCTCTCGCTTTTTCGAAGTCATATCCGTAGATTTCCACATCCACGGCCTTTTGCGAGCCGAAGCTTGTGACGCGTTTGACGAGGCCCCCGGGGTCAAAATACATCGAGACCCCGGGAAACAGTGTGACGATCTTCGGGCGCACGTCGTTCATGATCTCGACTTGCGTTCTGGTCCGCTTGTCCGGTGAGACCAAGTACACTTGAATCGAAGACGTATGAGGCCCCGTGTTGGGATTGAAGAGGGACGCGCGACCTTGCGACAGGATGCCCGTACTGGAGACGATCGTCTCCAATTCGGTCGCGGGAATATTGGCTCGGAGCACCCGCTCGACTTCCGAGACCTGCTGTTCGGTCTTCTCAACCCGTTGGCCGACCGGCGCCCGCAGGACGATGCGAAACTGACTCTCGTCGGAAACCGGCAGGAATTCCGTCCCGATCATCGGAATCAACGTAAGGGATCCGACAAAGATCAGCAGCACCATGGTGATAAAGATCCGCCGATGTCCCAGAACCCACTGCAACGACTCCTCGTAGCCTCTATCGAGAGACTCATATCGGCGACGGCTCCACTCCATCATTGTGGCATACCAAGCCGGCATGGTCCGCCGAACGTCTTGTTCAGTCTTGAGGAACTTGTAGCAGAGCGCCGGCGTCACTGTGCGTGAGACCAGGAAAGAAGTGAAGAGCGCAATCGCGATCGTAACGGTGAGCGGTATCAACAACAGACGCGCGATCCCGACGACGAAGAACATCGGGAGGAAGACCACCACGGTGGTGACGGTTGAGGCAAAGATGGGCATCGCCACTTCTCGGGCTGCGTTGAGAATGCCGTTCCACCGGTTGGTATTGGAATTGAGGTGGCGCTGGATGTTCTCCAGCTCCACGATTGAATCGTCGACAAGCCGGCCGATCCCAAGCGCGAGTCCGCCGAGGGTGAAGACATTGAGAGTCTGGCCGGTAAAATAGAGCACAATAAACGTCACGAGCATGGAAAGAGGAATCGCTACGGAGATGATCGCGGTGCTCGTGAGATTGCGCAAGAAGATCAGAATGACGGCCGCGGCCAACAGCGAGCCGTGGAGAGCCTGTTCAATCAGATTGTTGATAGATTGACGGATATAGAGGGACTGATCGAATGAAATGCCGAGTTTGACTCCTTCCGGGATGCCAAACATCTTGGGGATAGCCGCACGCAGGGCGTCCACGACCTCGACCGTGTTGGCAATCGGTTGCTTGTTCACCCGAAGAAACACCGATCTGGCACCATCGGCATGGACGATGTTTGTTTGGATATCGGATGAGTCTGTCACGGTCCCGATGTCGCGCACGCGGACCGGATTGCCTTGCTGATTCACCTTGACGATGACGTCCTGGATGGGCTCCACTGTCCGGAACTGGTTGTTCGTAAACACATTGTAGTCGAGGTTGCCGGCTTTGATGTCGCCGGAGGGCAGAATCAAATTGGCGGCTTTGACGGATCTCACGACATCCAAAATGGAGAGCCCGCGGGCGCTGAGGAGCGCCGGATCGAGGTTGATATTGATCTGGCGGATCTTGCCTCCTTCGACGGTTGCCGCTGCGACGTTGGCGATCTGTTCGATCTGCGGGGCGATCGTATTGTAGGCGAGGTCGTACAGCGCCCGTTCGTCGAGCGCATCACTCGAGACCGAAACGATCGAAACGGGTATGTTGGAGACGTCGAACTTGACGATAAAGGGCTGGAGAATGCCGGGTGGGAGACTGTTTAAAATCTGGGTGATCCGCTGCATCACCTCCATTTGACCGACATTGATGTCGGTCCCCCAGTTGAACCAGATCTGCACGGCTCCGAGGCCCTGTTTACTGAACGATTCGACATGCTCCACATTCGACGCGGAACTGACGGCTTTTTCGATCGGGTATACGACGCTCTGCTCGATGTCCAGCGGAGGCGCTCCCTTGTAAATGACACCGACGAAAGCGACCGGAACCTGGATTTGCGGGAAGAGGTCAACCGGCAAGCGCTGGAGAGACGTCAGCCCCAAGACCACCAGCGCGAGTGACAGCATCAGGATGCCGATGCGATTGCGTAATGCGAGTAGAGTCAGCCACATATCTGAAGATCGTGAAACGTTAAGCGTGCAACGTGAAACGCATGAATAAGGTGCGGTCTGCGTTGCGGTTCACGAATAACGAGTTGCGCCTTACAACGGCTGGGTTTGAACGGGTGTGCCGTCATGCACGAGGTCTTTACCGGCGACGATGATCCGTTCATCACCCGTCAAACCTCCGGTGATTTCTACGAGACCGCCGCTACGGGCCCCGATCGCGACATCCACTCGCCGGGCTTTTCCATCTCGGACGACATAGACATATTGTGTATCTTCCAGCCGGCTGACGGCATCGATGGGAATCTGCAACGCTTGGTGATGGGTTCCCACCATCACGTCGACTCGGGCGAACATCCCGCCCTTTAACCGGCGATCCCGGTTAGGTAAGTCGATTTCCACGGTCATGGTACGTGTCGCGCGATTCAAGGCCTGGACGATGCGCGTGACGGTTCCTTCGAACAGGTGGTCCGGATATGCTTCGGCACGGAGCTCGGCCTTCTGGCCTATCTTCACCAGAGGAATGTCCCGCTCTACGACTTCGATCAACACCCGGACCGTATTGATGTCGTGCAGGCTCATGATGCCACGCGACATGGTCGAGGTACTTGCGGTGGCGCTGCTCACATAGGCTCCGGTATCCAAGTTTCGCTCTGCGATATAACCGGAAAATGGAGCTCGGATATAAGAGTACGCTAAGTTCGTCTCCGCCTGGGCCAGGGCCACCTCCATTTGATCGACCTGTGCCTGCAGGGATTCGTGTGCGGCTTTGGCGGCGTCGAAGTTCACCTGGGCATTATCCAGGTCTTGCTGGGAGACAAATTGGTCCTTAATCAGGGTCTGCATGCGATCGAACGTCATCTTGGCGTTGCGAACCACCGCCTCCTGTTGTGAGACCTTGGCTTTGGCGGCTGAAAGGTTGGCTTTTGCCTGATTGACGGCATGTTGATAGTCGGTATGGTCGATTTCAACCAGCAATTGATTCGCCTTGACGAAATCACCCTTATCGACATGCAGTTTGGCGATGTATCCATCGACCCGGGAGAAGATATTGACCACTTGATTAGGGGAGATGTCGGCCGTGTAGGTCAGGCGAATATCCAGATCCTGCCGTAGGGGGGACACAATGCCTACCGTGATAAGTCGCGTCTTCTTCGTGTCGGTTTTTGCACCCGTACTCAGGCGAAAGACGACAAGCGCTATGATCGAGATGAAGATGACGACCCCAAGCGCTATAAACGGGTGTCGGACGAGTCGACTCATGTGGTGCCTGTCGGATCAGTCAAGACTCCGGCGGCTGCCGGACGAGCCCGCCGAGGAAAAGAGATACATATTCGACCACTGTTGCTTCATGGGACAGGTGCATGGGTAATCCGAAGATATCATGCAGTAGCCGATGGTGGAGGATGACACCGAAGAAGGCTCTGGCGGCCAGCACCGGGTCGACTGGACGGAACGCGCCATCCTCGATGCGTCGGCGAATGTAGCCGGCCAACAGATCGTGAAAGACGCGATATTGCTGCTGAAAAAACATGTCGGACAGCTCGTGACCTTCCAAGGCGCTGAAAAGAAGCAGCCGAAGCAACGTCGGATCCGCGCCCTTCCTGATTCGATAGCTGGCGAGGAGCATGAAGAGCCGCTCATCATCTCGATTCTTGACGGCTTTTTCAGCGGCTTCGCGCAGCCCGGAGTACTGAGCCTTTTCTGCCAGAATGGCCGTGTACAGTGCATGCTTGGTTGGAAAGTGCTTAAAAAGCAGGGCTTCACTGACACCCGCGGCCGTAGCGATTTGTTTAGTGGTCGTTCCGGTAAAGCCGTTTGCCGCGAACAACGATGTCGCAGCGCTGATGAGACTGGCTTGCCGCTCAAGACCTGAGGTTCGTGAGGGCTGATGCCGTTGACGGGAGGCTGTCCTGGATCTGTTCATACCATGGTAAGTAAGTAGTTACTCACTGAACAAATAACATGCGCTCTGTAAGGATGACAAGGTGGCAATCACCGAGGTAGGTAGTTGACCATGGCTCAGCGTGATGTGGTCTGGGAGACATGGCTCTCCGCCGCTGGGTGGCGCCGACAAGTGGAGTAATTCCATCAGTGTCATGTCATCGCTTGAAGAACATTCGGTTCTACGGTTCGCGAGGTGGTTACAGGATTTGTACTCGCTTATTGAAGAGATTGTGGCGAGGCAATATGGGGAGGCCGGCTACATAAGTCGGAATCGAGTTCGTTGGTCACTCACGGTGTGGTGAGAGATGCTTTTCCAAATGAACGCTTGCAGCCGTTTTCGATGGTCTCGGTTCAGATCCATGAACCGGACGGAAAATTGA
>CAYXKP010000211.1:0-6738 GCA_964465695.1 uncultured Nitrospira sp. | reverse complement strand
ACAAGGCCTTCGGCATCCGGTCATCTTTCCATTTCGTCCCGGAGGGTGAGTATTGCCTGTCGGACTCGCTCCGTGCAGACCTCGAACAGGAAGGGTTTGAAGTCGCCGTGCATGACCTGCATCACGACGGAACGCTCTATCGATCATCACAGGACTTCCAAGCCCAGGCTCGCAAAATCAATCAATATATCCGAGGGTGGAAAGCGTCAGGGTTTCGGGCCGGCTTCATGTTTCATAATTTGGATTGGCTCCATGATCTCGATGTTCTCTACGATGCCTCCACCTTTGATACTGATCCCTTCGAGCCGCAACCGGATGGAGTTGGAACAATTTTCCCGTTCTGGGTTGAACGCAACGACTCGAAGGGCTACGTCGAGCTTCCCTATACTCTTCCGCAGGACTCCACATTGTTCGTACTTTTCAAGGAACAAACGATCGATCTGTGGACGAAAAAGCTGGATTGGGTGGCCTTGCACGGTGGCATGGCCTTGACGATTGTTCACCCTGACTACATTTCTTTTGATGGAAAGCCGAATTCATCGGAATATTCAGCCGATATGTACGAACAGCTTCTGCAATACGTCGTCACCCGCTACGGAGATGCCTGTTGGTATGCCCTTCCGCGTGAGATCGCGGCCTTCGCCGCGAAGATCAAACCTCGACTAGTTCAAGATTAACTCACCTTGATCGCCGGTCCGAAAAGACGAGGACGTCATGTAATTTCGCTCTCGTCTCCTCCGGCTAGTATGGCTTAAACGCAAATTCTTCAGTTCGAAAGCCAGGGTTGGATAGTCCGTCCATTTTTCGACGTAGCATGCTATCAGCGACTCTGTGGCGGGATAGACTTTTGTTCTGGCTTGGCCTGGCGAAGGGCAATAAGTCTTCCTTTCCCGTAGAAATCTATTCTGAAGCGGCGTACCGCGGCCTCATCCTCGGAGAGTCCAGGCGTTCCGAACGATTAGGTCATGTCTGCCGAATTCTGCTTATCTATTACACCAATGCTCAAGGACGGGTCGTACCCTTCAGACTAAAGGATACCGGGAAGATCCTCTCGGTATTGTTCAGCCGATGTCGTGACACCGACTACATCGGGTGGTATCGGCAAGACCGCATCATGGGAGTCCTGCTAACGGCGCTACGAGCAGATTCTTCCAGAGAGGGGTGCGACAACTTGAAGAGCCGTATCAGTGAAAGTTTACGTCCCCTCCCGACTTTTCCGGATGACCATTCGCTTCACATACGCGTGTGTGAACAAACTGAGCTTACAGCATTCGATGCATCCGACTATCCTGTTCCGTCTCCTGGTTCCAACGACTAGGTCCTGTAACCTCTTTCAAGGAGTGTCATCATGCTACGACTCGGTGTGATCGGGTATGGGTATTGGGGTCCGAACGTGGTCCGGAATTTTCTCGGACATCAGGACTGCAAAATCGTCACGATTTGCGACAAGTCCTCCGCGGCGTTGGCTCGTGTGCTGGCGGCGCATCCCGGCATCCGGGTGACCACCGATCCGGACGCGGTGTTGTTAGCCACGGACATCGATGCGGTGGCAATCATCACACCGGTGTCGTTCCACTACGAACTTGCCAAGAAAGCGCTTGAGAATGGCAAGCACGTGTTTGTGGAAAAACCATTTACCGCCACCTCCGCCGAGGCGGAGGACCTAATCCAGCTTGCGGAGAGTCGCCGGCTTCAGATCATGGTCGACCACACCTTCCTCTTTACCGGAGCCGTCCGCAAGATCAAACAACTTATCGATGACGGCACATTGGGCCGCCTCTACTACTATGATTCGACACGCGTGAACTTAGGCCTCTTTCAGCACGACGTGAATGTACTCTGGGATCTCGCGCCGCATGACTTGGCGATTATGGATTACTTGATTGGCGTCGAGCCGGAGCTGGTCGTGGCGACCGGAGGAGCCCACGTGAATAATCTCGAAAACATCGCCTATCTCACCGTGTATTTCCCCAACAATGTCCTGGCGCACATCAACGTCAATTGGTTGTCACCCGTAAAAATGCGCACGACGCTGGTCGGTGGTCAAAAGCGTATGCTGGTTTGGAATGACCTCGATTTGGCTGAAAAACTCCGTATCTACGACAAGGGCGCCGACGTCAAAAATGAAGCGGGCATGCATGCGGCCTTGGTCAGCTACAGAACCGGCGACATGTACGCGCCGAAAATTGAGGAGACCGAAGCCCTGAAGGTGGAAACACGCTATTTCTTGGACTGTGTCATGAATGGGATGAAGCCGATCAATGACGGACCGGCGGGGTTACGAGTGGTGCGCATCCTGGAGGCGGCTGAACAGTCGCTCAATCAACACAAAGAAATTGTCTTGGCCTAAGCTTCGTCGGCTTGGAAAAAGCTGGAGGAGAGATCGTGGGACAAGTCATTTACTCGGACGCAATGGCGGGACAACGCTCGATGTTGCTCGACGAACGGTTGTTTAAAGAGGCACTCACGCGGGAACGGAAGCGCGCGAATCGCTCTGGGCGTGCCATGGTGCTGCTGTTAATCGGTCTCCCGAATGGAGGTGAGCGGGGGGCGGAGGACACCGGTTTCCTGATGACCACTTTGTCCGGCATTGCCGCGGAACACGATATTCTGGGCTGGTTTGAATCCCCCTGCGTCATCGGTCTGATTGCGCCTGAGATCGACCCAGCAGACCTGGCCGGCGCTTGCGATCGGTTAGAGAATAAAGTCCGGAGCGGGATCTCGCATTTGGGCGGCGAAGAGCCTGCGCAACAGGTTTCGATCAGGTTGAGGGTGTATCCGGAGCAGACATTGTCAAACGAGGAGCAGGTATCCCCCTTGGATCCCCTGCTGTATCCGGAACTGTCTGTGAATGTGCCGGCCTTCTTCAAGTTCAGGATCATCAAGCGCGGCATAGACATTATATTCAGCGCCCTACTGCTTATTCTATTGTCGCCGGCGTTCGCCCTCATCGGCGTCCTTGTCAAACTATCGTCGCCCGGACCGATCATCTTCAGGCAGATGCGGGTCGGGCATCTGATGACACCCTTCACGATGTGCAAGTTTCGAACGATGTATGCCACGGAGGATCACCAGGTGCACCAGGACTATGTGAGCTGGTTTATTACTGCCAGCGATAAGACAGAGTCGCAACAGAAGCCGTCTGTTTTCAAACTGACGAATGATACGAGGATCACTCCCATCGGTCGGTTTCTCCGGCGAACGAGCCTCGATGAGTTACCCCAACTCTGGAATGTGCTCATCGGCGACATGTCTCTCGTCGGTCCAAGGCCGCCGGTCCCGTACGAGCTGCAACAATACAAGCCCTGGCACCGCTGTCGCGTGTTGGAGGCCAAGCCGGGCATGACAGGTCTCTGGCAAGTGGTCGGCCGGAGTCGGACCACCTTCGACGAGATGGTACGCCTGGACTTGCGGTACGCCAGAACCAGATCATTGTGGTCCGACATCAAGATCTTGCTGGCGACTCCAGCGGCCATGATTACAGGAAAGGGGGCCTGCTAAGTGTGGATCTCTTCAATAGGTCAGCAAATAGCATGGGGGATCTTCCAGCTCATCATCGAATGATGAACTGGAATGAAAAACCTGTAGTGATTGTGTGAAACACAGGGCCGTAAAGGGATGGGGCGTTGCTGTTCTAGCGGCCGCGGTCTTGTTTGTCTTAGGCATACACGATTTTCTTACGATCAATGAACCTGTTCAAGCCAATGTACTGGTCGTCGAAGGCTGGGTTTGGGAATCGGCGGCGATGAAGGGAGCCGCTGAGGAATTCAATCGTGGGAAATATGACGTCGTGGTCACGGTCGGCGTCCTGCCCAGAGGGCAAGAGAGTGGACTGATGCAGGGGAACTCTGCCGTACAAGCTGCTGAACAGTTGAAGAAGCTCGGCGTGAACGGCCATGCGATCGAGGCACTTGCGGTTCCCAATATCGACCGGCATCGCACCTATGCATCCGCGTTGGCTGTCAAACATTGGCTGGCCGGTTCAAAGGTCAATGTCGTGGGGATCAATGTCTTTACCCTGGGCGCACATGCCAGAAAGAGTCTGGTGTTGTTTAAGCGAGCATTTAGCGAGAGGGTCCCTATCGGTGTGATCGCAGGCACGGAAGACGGTTACGACACTGAGCGATGGTGGCTCTCTGCGAGAGGGATTTACACGGTGCTGCGGAAAACCGTTGGTTATCTTTATGCGGAATGGTGGCCACTGCCGGATGATGTTCTTGCATTAAACGGCCAGGTGGTTTCATTCGGAGGGAAGTAACATGGCGGTCGTCAGGACAGCTGGGGCTAGGATTGCGGCGGTTTGCACCTGTCTACCGACCAGGCAGTTCGATAACCTGAGCGACACGTCGTCGTTTACCGAAGAGGAAATCCGCAAAGTGACCGGTATGGCCGGGGTCTCGAGCCGTCGCATAGCCGGGGAAACCCTCTGCAGCAGTGATCTCTGTATCGCCGCCGCTCGACGTCTATTATACCGGCTGGAGTGGCCGGCCGATTCGATAGACGCAGTGATCATGGTGACGCAGACCCCCGATTACTTCCTGCCTTCTACTGCTTGCGTGGTTCATCACCGTCTGAACCTTTCAGAACATTGTGCCGCATTCGATGTGGGGCTCGGTTGCTCGGGCTATCCGTACGGCCTCTGGTTGGCGGCCATGATGCTCCAGGGCGGGGGTATGCGCCGAGTCTTGTTGCTGCATGGAGAAACACCGACCCGATTTTCCGATCAATCGGACCGATCTGTATCACTCTTGTTTGGGGATGCCGGCTCAGCCACCGCGTTGGAGGCGGCTGATCCTACCGGGCCGGCGTGGCACTATGCGTTGCATTCAGACGGCGGCGGATACGACTCCATGATCGTCGAATCCGGCGGTTTCCGGGATCGTTTTGGAAAGGACTTGCGGAAACATTGCGTCTCGATGAACGGCGCTCTCATTTTCAATTTCACGATTAAGCGGGTCCCAGCGTTGATCGAGGAAACCTTGAACGCGGCGACGATGGGCACCGACGACGTCGACTACTTCATTTTTCACCAATCCAACCAATTCATCATGAAACATCTGTGCGCGAAGCAATCGTTGCCTTCTGAAAAAGTTCCTATCATCCTTCGAGAATTCGGCAATACCGGAGGCGCATCGATTCCGTTGACGATGACACAGGGCAATCTCACAAGGCCGAAGGATCGCTCACTCCGCCTGATGTTGTTAGGGTACGGTGTCGGCCTTTCCTGGGGATCGGCTTTGGTCGACTTGGACACGAGGGCGGTCTTGGACTCCGTGGAGTTGGACAATGTGTCACAGGTATCGGCGTGACCAGCGACTCGGGAACGGTATTCGAGGGGAAAACAATCGTCGTATCCGGCGCTTCGTCCGGTATCGGGAAGGCCATCGCGCTCCGTCTGGCTCGACAAGGGGCGGGATTGGTCTTAATCGGGCGGAATCGAGGTCGGTTGGAAGATACAGCGCAACGGGCCGCCGCTCATGTCTGCAAGATCGTTCAGTTGGATTTGACCGACGTAAGCGCGATCATGCCGGCTATTAAGGAGTCTGTCTCTACTCTGGGGCGGCTGTACGGTCTCTGTCACGCAGCCGGCACGGTTGAGACGCTTCCCTTGAGCGCCACCAGTCCCGAGAAACTTCAAGCCATGATGCAGGTGAATTATGTGGCGGGGTTTGAATTGGCCCGGTCGGTCACTCGGCGAGATCTTCTAAGCGAAGAAGGGGGTTCGGTTCTATTTATTTCCTCCATCTATGGTCTCATCGGCAAACCCGGCCAAATCGCCTACAGTGGAGGTAAAGGGGCCGTCACCGCCGCGGCTCGAGCGATGGCTATCGAACTGGCGAGGCGAAATGTTCGCGTCAATGTTCTCTCACCCGGCATGGTGCGGACGGAAATGACCGAGAGTGCCCTTGCCGGTCTTTCTACGCAACAAGTACAAGCGCTGAAAGACAGTCACCCTATGGGATTCGGAAGCCCCGATGATGTCGCGCAGGCAGCCGCGTTCCTGCTCTCTCCTGAAAGCAAGTGGATTACCGGCGCCGACCTGGTGGTGGACGGAGGCTGTTCCGCTCAGTGACACAACGGATGGGAAGGAAGGAACACATCATGACACAGACCGAAGCCGTCACGTGGATTGCACAGGTTTTCGAGACGGCCCCCGACCAATTGACTCCTGATACCCATCGGGACAATGTGCCTGCATGGGATTCGCTGGGTGTGTTGACCTTGATGGCCGGCCTGGATAGTGACTTCGGCATCGTCCTGACGGATGAGGATATCCAATCGGTCAAAACTGTCGGCGACATCCTGGACGTTATGCGACGACACGGGACGCTCACCTCGGCTCCTTCATAAGTCCAGCGGGCCCATGTATCAGGAGTTGGTGTTTCATGCGATTCATCCTCATCGATCGCATCCTCGAACTAGAACCGGGCAAGCGGATCACGGCGACCAAGGTGCTGCCGGCATCCGAAGAGTTGTTTCGTGACCACTTTCCCGGGTTTCCGGTCGTTCCCGGAGTGATTTTGACTGAGATGATGGCCCAGGCGGCGGGACGGTGTCTCGACGCGGATGGCACTCACCTAGGACGGGCCATGCTGGGCAAGATCAACGGTGCTGCTTTTCGGGAATGGGTCAAGCCGGATCAAGAAATTCTGCTGTACGCCACGATTACACAAAATCGTCCAAGCTTCGCGACAGCGGAGTGTTTCGCAGAGGTAGGAAGCAAGAAAGTCTGTTCCG
>CAYXKP010000210.1:0-6788 GCA_964465695.1 uncultured Nitrospira sp. | reverse complement strand
CCGATCCCGATCCGAACCCCTCCGTGCATCCGCATGTGCATCTGACGGTCAAGGCCCTGAGCTTTGAGGGCACCCGGCTGAATCCACGCAAACCCGATCTCCAACGCTGGCGGGAAGGATTTGCGGAGGCCCTGCGGGAGCATGGCATTGACGCAACGACCACGAGTCGGATTCATCGCATCAAACACGAACGGTGGAATGTCCGGCATCTCCGCGATTGCACCACAAAGGCGGAGGTGGTGGATCGTAAGAAACGAGAGACGCACACTCCACGCAAACACCAGCAGGTGATGCATCACTACAAGCAGGTCATGAAGACGCTTGCCCGCTCCGAGCGAGGTGAGGATCGACAATTGGCAGTGGATCTGGTGCGCTATTTGGGCGAGCGGTCGCGGGATGTGCCTAAGACTCGTTCGCCGGACCGCGACCGGTCATCCTAAATGGCACACATTCGATGCGCTGATCGAGTCTGTCTGGATGGTCTCTGGAGTCTACGCTTGAAACATTCAGATATGACAACATAGAAGCCTGATGAATTGTGCGGCGTAGTCGATGGCCGAGATACATAAGCTATGGTGAGGTCCTTCCCCACCGCCAATGTACTCAACCGATCGGTGATTCCGTGTGCGAAGTGCATTCTGGTAGACCATTTTCGTATCTAAGTGAGGTGAATTATTTTAAAAACCCAGGTATTCTTCGGCACCTTTGGAGTGACGGGCTACTGACTCAGCCTCTCACGGTGGTTCTTATGATGAAACTATCTATGCGCTGATAATCTGAAAACGGAGGACCGGTGGGCCGACCCTACAATGCTGAACTTCGTGAGCTGCCAAAAACATACTTGTGGGCAATGAAGGTTCCTATTGAACCACTCGCCAGTGCTATTAGGGCCACTCTCGACTCACACTTGCTCGCAATAGGATCCGGAGGGTCTTTAACAGTAGCAGACTTTGCTGCATCACTGCATCGTGAACTAGCTGGCGTGTCTGCATTAGCGCAGACACCCCTTGAAGCGGTTCAGCCCGGTGCGAACTTTCGTCGCTTGACGGTAATGCTTGTTACTGCTGGAGGCGGGAACCCGGATATCGTAGGTGTATTCAAATTTTTGGCTAGGAAGGAAGTGCACCGGCTTATAGTGATTTGCTTGAGGCTCGATAGTACTTTGGCGAGCCATAGGAAACGCTTCCCATTCGTGGATTTCATAGAGTTTGACGCTCCATGGGGAAAAGATGGGTTCTTAGCAACAAACTCGCTGATCGCGTCTATTGTATTGCTGATCCGCGCATATTCAGTCGCCTCGGGCACGAGCGTTAATCTACCTAAATGCTGGAAAGATCTCATTGCTGGGGGAACCGAACAAGATGTTTATAAACGAATTAAGGTGGTTTGGAGCCGCGATACACTTATCGTATTGCATGGAGCCCAGACTCGAGCGGCCGCCATCGACATCGAGTCAAAATTAACGGAAGCGGCGCTCCGAAACGTCTGGACCGCGGACTATAGGCATTTTGCCCATGGTCGACATCATTGGCTGGCAAAGAGAGCAAAAAGCTCTGCAATACTCGCATTAGTAACGCCCTCGGATCGCACTCTCGCGGAGGCTACACTCGCACTTATTCCCAAGAGCGTTCCGATTGTGCGAGAGAACATTCCCTTTACAGGACCTGTAGCGGCCTTAGCAGCGCTTACGCGCGTAATGTACATAGCTGGGAGTGCAGGGATAGCAGCAGGCATTGATCCTGGGCGGCCAGGCGTTCCAACATTTGGTAGCAAAATCTATCGGCTCAACGCCTTCCCTTCTGCTGGCCACGCTCAGAAAGTTGAAGATCTCGCGATAGGTCGTAAGACACAAATGAATTTGGAGAGGCTTGCAGTCATCGGAGTGCTGGATGAGTGGCGAAATGCTTACCGCCAATTTATTAAAAATCTGTCCCACGCTATTTTCCAAGGTATTGTCCTGGATTATGACGGAACGATGTGTGGGGAGCATGATAGGTATCATCCGCTTCCGGTTTCGATTGTGGGTGAATTGGATCGGCTGTTGAATTATGGACTTATCATCGGTGTCGCAACTGGAAGAGGCAAGTCAGTACGAAAGCGGCTCCAAGAGGCTATAGCGCCCAATCACTGGTCCAAAATCGTGATTGGTTATTACAACGGTGGCGATGTCGCCTTGCTTAATGATGACAGCAGGCCGCACGGAGAGGAGATTCCCTCACATAGCCTCCAACCGATAGCTGATGCACTGAGAAGACATCGATTGTTGAACCATTTGGCCTCCTTCGAATTTCGGTTTCCTCAACTCAAGGTTGAGCCGAAGCGATCCCAAGATGCAGTGCTTATCTGGGACATCCTACAGCAGCTTGTTATAGCAAATGGCTCTGCGGACGTATCCCTTTTAAGATCAAGCCATTCAATGGATATCGTTGCCAGTGGGGTGAATAAGCTGTCAGTAGTGAATCAAGTTACACAGATGATTGGTAATCTGCAGGGTGCGGTGCTTTGCATCGGTGATAGAGGACAGTATCCAGGTAATGACCATTTGCTCCTTGGAACTACGTATGGACTCAGTGTCGACGAGTCCTCCCGAAGTCTGAGTTCCGGTTGGAATTTAGCCCCGCTTGGCCACCGAGGGGTAGAGGCGTGTATCAGTTATCTTCGTCGCCTCAAACTCACAGAAAGAGGCGTTCGATTCGTCTGGAACGAGAGCTAACAAATCGTCATGAAGGATAGATTAGCCGAAGAATTGCTTGCTAAGGTTTTGAACTGGAATCCTGGCGATATAGCTATTGAGCGCCCACTCGTTCAAGCGCTAGCAGCATACAAGTACGACGAGTACCAGGAATTCACAGCAGGCAGTCATTTCATTGAAAATTTGGCATTATGGCTAAATCAGTTCGAAACAATTTCTGAGCGACGCATTGCCTACGACTTTATTAAGACTAGGCTCGTCTTTTGTTCATCCCACGAGTTACGACATCTGGTTGAAATGGCCTATCCTGACCATATTAGGCCATTCTTGATACAGCGGGCTGCGGTCGGGAGCGATCGATTTCGCCCGAAATCAGTCGCAGCTCGTGTCGAATTCAAAGTTCTCCAACGTCAATGCTTGTTCCTTGGTTTAAGCGACGGTGCGCGTATAGACGCATTTCGCCGTGCGAACCCTGAACTTAACCATGAGCAAATTTGGCAAACATATGAACTTTCATCTCTTCGTGCTGGGAAACTGCTGGAGAAGCTCGAAGAGCATCTGCATGGGCTCCTTGGGCGTTCAGTGAGCCAGGAAGAGCGTCGATTTCGTACGCTTGTTCTATTGGATGATTTTTCAGCTAGCGGCACGAGCTACTTCTCTCCGTCTGCAGTAGCACCAACTGGTGGAAAAATTCTGGGGTTCTTTAGAGAGCTCTGTGAGAACGATGCGATTTCACAGTTGATCGACACAAAGGACGTTGAAGTGATCACACTGCTCTATATGGCTACTGATCAAGCCTTGGATCACATACGCCAAGCTTCGGAGGCCACATGGGGTACTAAAAAGATACCCTTTCGAGTCGAGGTGGTTCAGCGTTTACCCGTAGACTTATCGGTGAAACCAACTGGTTCGCTAGACATTGTACGCCTGATAGATCATGCGCAGTACTATGACCATGAGATTTTCGACCGAAGCTTTCAGAAAGGGGGCACTCAGGATGCGCGATATGGCTACGCAGGGTGCGGATTACCTCTTGTTCTGCATCACAATACGCCGAATAATTCTATTGCCCTGCTCATGTCCTATGAGTATCTAAGGTTTCGTGGCTTGTTTCCACGAATTCAGCGGCATCGGGAAATGTAACGCCATGAAGGAATCGAGGAACCCTTTTAAGCTTCGGCGATCAGAGAATATTGATACTGATACTACATTTCTCTCGCTATTCGAGCCAGGAATCTTGGAGATCCTCACCGATAAGGGTCTGCCGGAAACTGTCCAGGTTATTCGAAGCGCCGCTGGAGGAGGGAAGACCTCATTGCTAAGGTTGTTCACACCTAGCGTTCTTCACCGACTGTATTCGCGTCGTGTTGAAGAACAAGACCTATTCTTAAAATTGCAAGCGCTTGGCGTCATTGATGAGCGCGGTCCACGGCTACTGGGTGTTCCTCTTCTTTGCGGCCGAAACTATGCGTGTTTGGAGGACTTGCATGTGGATCCTGCGATTCGAACGCGACTGTTTCTCGGCTTGTTGAATGCGCGAATAGTCCTCGCCGTTTTTCGAAGCGCCTTGACGCTAAAAGGTTTAGAGTATCCCAAAGATATCCATCGTATTCATGTTGATGCGACAGCTAATCTCGAAGACATTCCGTCCGACCTGGAGCTCCCGAGCGCAGGGGATCAACTTTACAATTGGGCTCGTAGTGTAGAGAAAATGATCTGCAGTGCATTGGATAGTTTCGGGCCTCTTGACGTACAGTCCCTACCAGGGCTCGACGCACTATTCGTATTAAAAGTAATTCAGCCCAAGGGATTAGTTATAGACACATCCCCCGTCGCTGATCGGATCGTCATCATGATGGACGACATACACATGTTGACCTCGGCCCAACGCGCGCTCTTAGTCCAACGGGTCGTAGAGGCACGAAGCAAGATCGGAATCTGGATTGCGGAACGATTTGAAGCTCTGAGCACGGAGGAGTTGTTGGCTGGTGGATCTACAGCAGATCGAGATCATGTAGAGGGGATTGAGTTGGAATGGTATTGGCGCCCACGTCATGAACGTTTTGAAAAGCATGTGATGAGAGTCGCGGATCGCCGGGTTCGGGCTTCGATGGAAACTGAATTGGACGCATTTCGATCTTGCCTCGAGGACACACTGGATGGGCCGGAGTATGAGTCAACTTTTAAACACGCATTGCAAGTGGTCCGTGAACGAGTGCACACGAAAGCTCTTCATGGTGCGCTTTTTCGTGACTGGCTCGACGAGCATAATAGTCGTGAAGGAAGTCCTCGAGAATTGGCAATAAGTTGGCGATCTCTCGAGATAGTAATGGAGCGTGTTCTCAGAAAGCCTCAAAGGGGTTTATTCGACACTGATGCGCCACTGCCTTCCTCTGACTTAATTGAGCAGGCAGACTCCTCTGTTAAGCATGCCGCTGAGCTATTCATTGCCAAGGAATTTGGCCTTCCGTACTACTATGGCCCGGCCCGGGTGGCTCGGCTGGCCTCGTTAAACATCGAACAGTTTCTAGGCTTGTCGGGAGCAATCTTTGAGGAAGTTATTGCAGCCGAATTGCTACGCACGGGTTCCACCGTCATTTCTGCGAAGAGGCAACATGTGCTGATGAAACGTGCGGCACAGGAGTTCTGGAAAGACATTCCAAATAAGGTAAGACATGGACGCAACCTTCGAGCATTCCTCGATTCTGTTGGGAGGTTCAGTGCATGGTATACCTATCGTCCCACGGCTCCGAACGATCCTGGCGTAGGTGGTACTGCTATCCGTATGAGCGAGCGGAGGCAATTAATGGATCCGGAGGTGTTAACAAAGCGTTCCGATCGAAAGCGGTTTGCTGACCTATTAGCCTCCGCCCTCGCTCACAACTATCTGGTTGCTGATCTGGATTACAAATGCAAAGGAGATCTGTGGATGGTTCTGAATCTCAATAGAACTCTGTGCGTGTATTTTGATCTTCCTCTTGGTTATGGTCTCTATAAAGAACGGCCACTTGATGTGCTCTGTCGTTGGATCGACGAACCGTTCGTTGTCCCGCGACAGGAAGAATTGCCAATATGAATTCTTCCGAAGGTGCTCGATGGGAACACTACTTATTGCTGCGCGCAACTCAACTACAATCGTTCTGGCTACAACACCTTGAAAGTACCAGGCGGTCCGTGCTCTTTATCATGGGCCGAGGTTTCGATCCTCGCATGTGCTTGGGGTTGGAACTTGTGCTTGGTGTAGGAGGCGAAGGCCAGAGAGATGTATTTGGGCTCGACTTTCATGAAGGTTCTGGGTCACCGTCGTTAGCGTATCAGGAGAGCGTTGAGATGAATTGGGCACGCGTCAAAACATTAGTGGGCACGCGTGGATCGATAGTTGAAAAGGCCGTTGCATTCTGGTCGCCGGAGGGTCGGCGAATCAGTTCTCAGAGTGCAAGGGACCTATTCGTTTCGGATCAAATGCTAGAGGGTTACACCGATCTTGTCGTAGATGTATCTTCTATGCCGCGCAGTGTCTACTTCCCCTTAATCGCCAGACTACTTTATCTCTTGGATCATCGACGCTCGGAGTCTCAATCATTCATCAATCTTCATGTCCTGGTGGCGGAAGACCCTGGGTTGGATGCCAGCATTTGCGAAGAAGGTATAGATGAGAAAGCTGAGTTTATGGCATCATTCGGTGGGGGATTCGATGAGGAAGCCGTACAGACGCCAAAAGTTTGGCTCCCAATGTTGGGCGAGAATCGCCGAACACAATTCGACAGAATTCATGATCGCGTCAAACCTGATGAAATTTGTCCCGTTTTACCGTCTCCGTCTAGAAACCCACGAAGGGCCGACGACATTGTAATCGAGTATCACAGCACTTTGTTCGACCAACATCGCCTGGATGCGCGCAACTTCTTGTACGTATCTGAGCAGAATCCGTTTGAGGTGTATCGCCAGTTGCGTCAGGCAGTGTTACGGTATGCCGAAGTATTTGGGATATTGGGTGGCTGTCGGGTCGCCGTCTCTCCTCTTTCTAGCAAGCTGATGTCACTCGGTGCATTGCTCGCAGCGTACGAACTAAAAGAGAGCGGTCATAGTTTTGGGG
>CAYXKP010000209.1:0-6860 GCA_964465695.1 uncultured Nitrospira sp. | reverse complement strand
GTATTGACGATGAGCCTTAGATCTTAGTCTGTTTCGGTTGGACTAGCTTGTGGAAAGTTCGTATCCGCTTCTTGTAGGGAAATGCCGTTGTCTCTAATTCTCCAAAGCCTAGAACGAAGCAAGGTCTTTGGTCGGTTTACTTAATTCACTTCATTCGCTACTGCTAGATTTGAGTTCGAGACAGGTCCCGGAATTGAGTTTTTTCGATGGAGAGAATCAGCCCGCCCTAGATGTTGGATTAATGATACCGAGGCACCGACTGGTTGTCAACTACCATCCAGCAATTTGTGTAGATAGCACATCATCTGTCCGGTTTTTGTAGCACGTGAAGTGTCCGGTTTAGGGTGCGCCCTCAAGGAGGGCCACATGACACGGGCAACCGTCCTACAGGAGGTGCGACAGATGCGATTTGAAGAGCTCTATGCACGACGACAACGGCGAGAACTCACGATGGTGGAGGCAGCAGAGATGTTGGGGATCACGGAGCGGACGTTTCGTCGGTGGAGTACCCGCTACGAAGCGGAAGGTGTCGAGGGGCTGGAGGATAAGTGGCTGGGCCAGGCTTCCGCCCATGCGGCCCCGGTCGATGAGGTTCTACAGATGGTGACGCTGTATGAGAGCCGCTATACGGGCTGGACCGTCAAACATTTCCACGAACGCTGGCACGCCGAGCATGGGGGGATCCGCTCCTACACGTGGACCAAGAACCGGTTACAAGCGGCAGGCCAGGTCACCCGCGCCCGTCGGCGCGGCGCCCATCGCAAGAAGCGGCCCCGCAAACCGTTGCCGGGCATGATGCTCCATCAAGACGGCTCTCGGCATGAGTGGGTGCCGGACCGTCAGTGGGATCTCATTGTGACGATGGATGATGCGACCAGTGAACTCTATTCGGCTTTCTTCGTCGAAGAGGAAGGGACGATGAGTAGCTTCCGGGGGCTGCAGGAGGTCATGGAGGCGAAGGGACTCTTCAGTTCTCTGTATACGGATCGAGGGTCCCACTACTGGTATACCGAGGTGGCGGGCGGCCGAGTCGACAAGACACAGCTGACGCAGGTGCATCGGGCGTTACGGCAGTTGGGCATCACGCTCATTCCGGCCTACTCCCCGGAGGCGCGGGGCCGCTCCGAGCGCATCTTCCGCACGCTCCAAGATCGGCTGCCCAAAGAATTGGCGCTCGCTGGCATCGCCGACATGGCGGCGGCGAATCGATATCTCGTCGAGCAGTTTATGCCCGCCTACAACCAGCGGTTTGCGGTCCCGGCGGCGGAGCCGGGTACGGCCTTCGTCCCCTGGATTGGCTCGAACCTGACCGAGATTCTGTGTGTCCAGGAGGACCGTGTCGTCGCCCACGACAATACAGTACGGTATCAGGGGCGGCGTCTGCAGATCCCGCCCGACCCGCATCGCTTCCATTATGTGAAGGCGACGGTGCGCGTCCATGAGTATCCGGACAGCACCCTGGCGGTGTTCCATGGGCCGCGGTGTCTGGCGCGCTACGACGCGGAGGGGCAGTGGAGGGAGCTGGCTCAGCTTCCCTCGGTCGCCACGGCCCGACCCAGGGATCGGAACCCCAGACGATCGTTGCTCTCAGGCCAACTGTGCGCAAAATAATTTCGGCGTGCGGCTGAAAAATCCGCACAGCATAACCGGACAGATCATGTGCTCCATATACCGGACAACTTAACTTGCTATCTACACTATCTACACTACCATCCAGCAATTTTGTTGTCTGATCATGATATTCGTCCCTGTTTACGAGTTGTCCTCCGGATTTAAAGTGTGTTACACAAGTGCTCAACGAGAACGATATGGCACGCGATGAAAACGAAACGAGACCGGGGCGCGTGTTTTCGCTTCACGAAGCCAATCAGTTGATTCCCCAGCTCCAATTGCATTTGTCTACCGTCCGGGAAGGCAAAACAGTCCTTATGCGCACCCGCGAGGAGGTGAGCCAAGCATCGGCCAATGCCTGTTACGGAGGCGGAACACCAGTTGGCGCATCCTACGTGAAAAGCCTCCAGGACATCAGCATCAACCTCCATGCCATCCATGAGTTGGGGATTGTTGTTAAGGACATTGATCTTGGGCTGTGTGACTTTCCGCATATCCGTGATGGCCGAGTCGTTTATTTGTGCTGGAAATTGGGCGAGAAAGAAATCCGCTGGTGGCACGAAGTCACGTCCGGATACAATGATCGTTGTCCCATCGACTAATACCCGCCTACCATTTTCCCCTAAGAAAGGAATAGAGACCGGCACATCTAGTTAATAGGACTATGAAATTCGTCATTATCGGCTACGATAGCCCGGAAGGGGAGAACAAACGGAAAATCCATCGGGCCGCCCATTTAGCAACCCTCGATCTCCTGGATAAGCAAGGGCGAGTCATTCTCGCTGGTCCACTTACGGATAAAGCGGGCAGCCTACTGGTGCTGGATTTTGCAACACATGAGGAGGCTGAAAATTTTGTCAGCCAGGACCCCTATACGATTTACGGTGTCTTTGAACGAGTTGAAATTCACCCGTTTCTGCAGGTATTTCCCAAATAATCTCCCTCTTTGGAAGTCTTGTCCGATACTAAACCGAGCGGTATAGTTTTCGTCATGGGTCTTCCTCATGTATTACTGCTTATTGTAGTCGCATCCTTCTTTATTCCATATCCTCCTGCACATGCTTCAGAAACGATAGTAGTGGCCGAGGGACGTTATGTGATGGGAGATAGCGACACTCTTGCAATAGCTGAGGAACGAGTCCTCCGACTGGCTCAGCGCAGGGCGGTTGAAGAGGCCGGACTATATATTGAGTCCATATTCCACGATACCGAAGAAGCTTCAACTGGCAAGAGCTTCCAGTCCAGCACATTGGAAGTCCGTACTATTGCTGCCGCAATAACAAAAACCGACATCCTGGAATCGCGGCGTTTCATCGACAATGATCGACCAAGCTTTTATATCCGTATCCGCGCCGTCGTGGACCTAGACAATCTCCGAGCAGCTGTTCAGCGGTGGCAATCCGAACAGCGTTTTTCTGAACATTTCCGTCGGCTTCAGGGCGAAAATGCGAAACTCAAGGCTCAGCTCCATGAGCTCAAGTCCGCTCCGACCGGTGTGCGGACTGTTACCATCGAGCCGCTTGACCATATGAGGGATCGTGAACAGGCTCGAATATTGATTGAGAAAGCAATTCTCTCCCAGCACCTTCCCCAGAAACTTGATTTAATCTCACAGGCAGCTGCTTTAGATCCTCGCTCTGTGGAACCATTGATCGTACGCGGACAAACCTATTTGCGGCTCGCATCCGCCGCCTACTCCACCACTTCCAGACCCAGTGAATACTCTGAATATATCGACAATGCACGAATGGATTTTGATCGAGCCGTTCTAATAGATCCCAAGAATACGTGGGCTCTTCTAGGTCAAGGTGACGTCAACACGTGGCTGCATCGGCCTGTCGAGGCAGCGCATGCGTTCGAACAGGCGCTTGAATTGAATCCTTTCTTTGATTTGGCCCGTTATCGCCTTATCAATCTATACACCGCCGAAGCCCGCAAATTGGTTTCCCTAAAACAGTGGTCATCCGCCCTTACTGTCTTGCAGAAGTGCTTGCCCCCGACAACTCCTGACACTTGGATTTTATATCAAAAAGAAGCTTATATGCTCAGGAGCCATATCTATAGAAAGCTGAACCAGCCGACTCAAGCAATCGATGACCTTAGTGCGATCCTACGGGCCGATCCCACCGACAAACAGGCCTTGCTTGCGAGAGCCGGACTGTACCAAGAAGAGCTGCATGGGCGCTCTGCAAAAGATGATCTCGAACGTGCCTGCATGCTCGGTGAAACAGTTGCCTGCGAGCGGCTTCCGTAACAGCGTTTTCCACCGGTACTCATTAGATAACTCCGCCAAGTCCACCGCGCGTCATCATGTGGCAGGCCACTCCGTCTCACATGCCATAACCCCATACACTCATTTGACAATCCAAAACGTCGCCACCTATAATGCGGTGGGCAACCTGGTCATCGTTTGACAACTTCCATCGGCACACACGCGCGTATCACGATGGGAGCAAAGGGCCTAATCATCTGCTAGATAGTGGCCCGAAAGCTCCTTGCAGTGGGCCTTCTGTGATCTTGAACAAGAACTGGAAACAGCTTAGAGTCAAGTGTGGGAAAAATAACTTGTTCTTTCATCAACCAAATTTTCGGAGTGTAGCCTGTGATGAGTGACTATCGTGTGCTACCAGGGCCAGAACACTTTCTTCCCCCGGCTGCCGCAAGCATGGGGATCCGCTTGCCGAATCCGGGAGAAGCCCATATTAATGGCGTGATCGCTTCGGAAGAAAAGGCCTATGAAGAAGCCGCGCGTCAATTCTTAATGGCAAAGGTACCGACGATTTTTCCAGGCCCCCTCGTGTTGTGGGCATGGAACGAAAAGGCCGCTAAGAAAGCCACGGCGATTCGGCATCTTTTCAATACACTCGTCGAATGCGTCCAGCCAGGCCAAAAGCCGATGCTCATCCCCATGCCCGATTACCGTCCCAAGTATCCCAAAATTAACCCTGAAGTCGAGATCAATCCCAATCATCCAAATTTGACGATCTGGCATAACAAGATCGACTGCTGCATGTTTGTCGGAGTGCATTGTCACCAGGCCAATCTGTCGCTGAAGATTATTCGTGGAGGGACATCCTGCTATACTATCGCTATGTGCGCACAGGCTGGCCACGAAGACGCCATGCTTTCATTCCGCGATGCATCCGTCGAAAAAATCATGCAATTGGCCGATACCATAAAACGATTGAAAGGAACTGTCCAACCACACCTAGCGAGAAATAGCGTCTCAAATTGATCATTGAACTGAATTCCGCTCTTGCTGATAAGGAGGGCTGGGTCCATGGCAGAAATAAAATCAGTTATTGGAACACAAAATAAAAAAGGTCAAACTTATACAGATACCTGGAAAATGATGAATGAGGCTCCGCGCACGCCTTCATTCTTCACGGGCAGCGAAGTGATTAAGGAAGCTCTCCGTCGGGCAAGCTGCGATGTCATGATCGCGTATCCGATCACACCACAGAGTGAAGCCGCCGCATTGATCGGCGAATTATTTGCTGAAGGCTATATCGGAGACTATTTCCGTGGCGAGAGCGAATTTGCCGTCATGTCGCAATGCGCAGGTTCCTCATTCGGCGGAGCTCGTGTGTTCACGACAACAGCAGGACCGGGCACCATGCGGGCCATGGAGAACTTCCCGATGTGGGCCGGCGCCAGGTTACCAATTCAGATGATCGTCACCTGTCGAGGCATCAACTCACCGCTCTCGATTCAGCCAGACACACTCGAAATCGCCTATCTGTTAAACACCGGCATGTTGGTGTGGCATGCGGAGACAGCTCAAGACTTCTTCGATTGGATTCTGAAGGGTTACATGGTGTCTGAAGAGCCGGATGTGCATTTGCCTCTCGCGCTTTGCTGCGACGGATTCTTCGTCACCCACACGAAAGACGTCGTGAATCTGACGCCAGCCGACATGTGCCTCCCACCATATGATCCCTATCGATCTCCCGTCCCCTGCATGGATATGGAATGTCCACCGGTTCGGATGATGCGCGATCCTTTTGTGATGAAGAGCAATTACATCAGCTATGCCACACACGCCAGTTGGCAGCAGGAAATCTGGGCAGCCATCGAACGTTCGCGAAAACATTCGATCCATTGGCTGAACGGTCTGATTGATGCAGAAAACACCGATGCGGACATCGTGATTGTAGCTTCAGGTACTGCCGTTTCTCAGGGTCGAGAAGCGATCCGGCTGTTGGAGGATGAGGGAGTGCGATGCGGCCTCGTGAAGGTGAAAACGCTACGTCCATGGCCTGAAGAAGAAATTCGGGAAGCCACGAAGAATGCGAAACATATCTTCGTGCCGGAATTCAATGTGACCGGCTGGCTTGCCAAGGAAATTCGAGCCACTATCCCCAATCATCATCGGGTGCATGCCGGTCCACATGTTTGTGGAGGCATGACGATGCCGCCGGAGATCATCGTGTCTGAAATTAAAACAGCCCTTGGGATGAAGACCTTCTCCCTGGCTGGCCGTGGAAGCTGAATTGACGTCAAACCCGTCCGCTCTGACGAGCGACACCGAGGAGGCCTATATATGAGCAAGGAGCGCATTCAAATATCCGAAGCCCTATATGACATCATGCCGTCTGACTATCAGGATCTCGTAAAAAGCGCCACATACGGCAAGGAAGATCGCGGTTGGAAAGACATCGGGACATCGAAGGAACTGATAGAGCAGCATTCACTCTGCGCTGGCTGTCCGGAGTCCATGGCCTTTCGCTATATATTGGCTTCTCTCCCCAACCCAGAGGACACAGTCATGGTCGGTTCGACCGGCTGTACCAGTCTCGTGTTCCCCATGGTTGCTGTCCATAATATCCACTCGTTGTTTGGAAACCAAAATGCGATTGCATCAGGTCTCAAACGGGCCCTCAGCGTCAGATTCCCCGGCCGTGTAAAAGACGTCGTTGTTCTCGCCGGCGATGGTGCGACCGTGGACATTGGCCTGGACATGACCCTTCAGGCCTGGTTCCGACAAGAAAAATTCACTACCATTTGCTTCGATAACGAGCTCTACGCCAACACCGGCGGACAGGAAAGTGGGCTCATGCAGAAAGGCTTTGTCGCAAAGATGGCTCCGGTCGGGAAGTTGTTCGATAAGGTCCGTTTGCCGGAGATAGCTCGTGAATCCGGCTGTCACTACGTAGTGAACTGTACGGTCAGCAAACCGTCCCTGGTTGAGAAGGTTATACGCAACGCCGTGCACATAGCCCGCGAAATCGGCCCGACCTATCTCCAGC
>CAYXKP010000208.1:0-6955 GCA_964465695.1 uncultured Nitrospira sp. | reverse complement strand
TGCTAGCCCAAAGCTTATCGCAAGCGAAACCGGAGCAGATTGTCGGTTTCAAGGTATCTTCATCGGCAGGGTCAGGCGCTGAGCCCACAGCGGGCACCCTCTATATGCATAAAGGGTCGATTCATCTGACAATCGCTCCTTCTCCTAGCAGGAAGGCCTCAGGATTCACTCCTAGTTATGCCGCACGTCTTGAAAAGGCTCCTGCTTTTGTCGCTCTGGGAAGTGGAGCTATGACGATGATCATCGACTCCCAAGCCGTCGCCAAAGGACCGACGCCCGCACCAGCAGGCACCTCAAAGCCTATGTCGGTCTCCCGGTCTCAAACTCCTTCAGTCCCATCAGACGCAATGCCGGCACCGAGCACTTCGACAGTAAAAACAGTGCCGTCACAGGAGGACTCCCTTTTAGACCCTCAAGAATTTCATGTACGCAGTCGGAGCCAATCGGGAATACCTGAGTTAGCCACGGAGGAACTATTGAACAGGAAACTGGATGAGCTCCGTGAGGCACGTGAGGCCAACAAACTGAAAGATTCAGAGATCGCAATGCTGAAGAAGGAAGCAGTTTGGATGAAGCAAGAGCTTCGTCAACGGGCCGAAGAAGTAAAAGCCATGAAGGCCAGCAAGACGGCTGCTCGCTCAGCTCCAAAAAAGAAGTCGGCGGAGGCGTATCCAACCCGGTGATCGGCTGAGCGATCAACCGACATCGTAGAGCTCAGGCTGTAACAGGACCACTTCCCTGGACAGGGGCTGTCGAAAGTTCATGCGGCAGTAGCAGGCATACGTGACGTAAGTATCCTGTAAACAGTACTGGGCAAGCTCACGACCTTGTCTTCTCTCCCACATTTCGGCGACTTGTTCTCCACTGCCAGACTTCGTGTCGACTTGTAAAGCTCGAGCCAATACATCAAGCTTGACCCACCCCCTCGTATCCCAATTACTCCAGACGGCCATCGTGTCATACACCGGTTCGGTACGGAATTTGGCAAGGTTGATGTCGAGGCTGGGCTTCACTTGATTGATGATCGACCGCTTCTTGAGGAAGGGCAGATCAAAGCCAAGCCCGTTATGCGTGATGAACAAGGTCGGACGGTCCTGGGCCATCCTGGCCCAAAATTGGCGTAGCAGCTCCCGTTCGTTCGCTCCAAACCAGGCAACGGCGCTGCGTGCTTCCATCTGGTCGGAAAATTCCAGCAGACCAATGCAGACGACGCGACTGAACGTTCCATCGAATGCCGACTTGGCATACGACTCATCATCAGCACGCCGCCGTTCTTCAGCCGCTCCCGCCGTAAATAAGTCATAACCTTCGTCCGTCAGAGGGAATTCACTGTTCGCCGGCTCCTTACCGATCAGACGGGCCCATTCATCGCGGGTCCCTTGGATGGTTTCGATGTCGAGCACTACCTTCATCGTGAAACTCCGAACGCATCACGCCGCAAGGAATCGATAACCACATAGTCGGCCGGTGGAAACTTGAACTGAGTGAGATCTTCGGGATGCACCCATCGGATGTCTTCACAGCCAATAGGCACCGGTTCACCCCGTTCAATGGCACATCGATAAAAATGCAACTCTATGATTCTATCCAAATAGTCGTGCCGAATGATCTGATACGGAACGGGAAGGTCGATGCGAATGCCCAATTCTTCAAATAACTCCCGTTGCAGACACTCTGTTAACGATTCGCCCGCTTCTCGTTTTCCCCCTGGGAATTCCCAAAAACCGGCTAAGTGGGCACCGGGCTTTCGACGGGCGATCAAATAGCAGCCATCACGGTGGATGAGCCCTGCCGCCACTTCAATGACTTGCATGATGAGCCTGCTATCGCTCACGCCCCATAGGACTGAACGGATACGTTTTGCAAAACGACTTCATCGGACACAAGAGACAATAGGGGTCACGCGCTGTGCATACCATCGCTCCAAAGTCCATAATAGCCTGATTAAAGTCATATCCTTTTCCCGGCGGGATCAGGGTTTCCGATAATTCCCATAGCGTCGTCTTCTGTGTCTTGGGATTACCCTGAGCGATAAACACCCTGTACAAAACGCGGATCACATTGGTATCCAGAATGGGCGCATCTTCATTGAACGCGAAGGAACGAATAGCCCCCGCAGTGTACCGTCCGATCCCTTTGAAGGAGAGTAACTCATCGGCATCCTTTGGTAATTTACCCCCGTACCGTTCCACTGTTTCGCAAGCAATTCCATGCAAGCGTTCCGGACGAATGTTGTACCCTAAGGGATACCACGTCTTCTTGACGTCGGCGACCGGAGCCTCTGCCAGCTCTTCAAAGCTCGGATAGCGCTCCAAAAATTCATGGTACTTAGGAATAACTCGATCGACTTGGGTCTGTTGAAGCATCACTTCTGAAACAAGGATATGATAGGGATCCGATGTTTTTCGCCAAGGCAAATCTCGACCATGCTCCCCGTACCACTTTAGCAGCCGTCGCTGAAATCGACGCTTAGCGGACACATCCAGTAAAATGGCCTTGGCAGGTTTCTTCTTGTCGAGAGGTCGTCCCGCAGACATGCGCACCCGGCTCATCGTTACAGTCGCTTAACGGGTGGCATTGTAGAAGCCCCCTGCGTCAAAATCAAACCACGTTCTAACCCGGCATGAAGGGGTTCGTGCAAACGGGACAATCTATTCAAAGCAAAGTTCTCGTGATAATCTCTAAACAGCCAAGCTGAAGGAAATAATGACCGTGGAGGCCATCCGATATCTTCTGCAAATATCAGTTTTGGCCGGAAGTTTCGCCTGCATTTTGTTCCCCCTCCCATCCAGAGGGGAAACCCTGCAAATACCATGGGAGTGTTCGAACTACACAGGTGACGCACAAATCCGCTGCGTCAATGCCTTCTTTGAAGCGCAACAGAAGAAGATTGCAGAGCTGGAAGGCAAACTTCAAGCGCAGCAGAGTGCCGTGAGCCAACTCAAGGATCAGCTCGATCGGCAAACCACGGCAACAACGGATCTACAACGCCAGCTTTCGGAGAGGTCCGTGACGAACATTATCCCATTCACATATTCCTATCCTTACTCCTATGGCTATCCCTTCGGTCTCGGACTAGGGTTCGGCTTCCACTTGGGCAGCTCTGGAATTTATGCCTCACCTTTTTACCGCCCTTTTTGGAGTCCACGACACTACGGTTATTGGGGTTACCATTGGTAAATGTTTGAGACGCAATTCCTGATTATCCTGGCCCTTCTGAACTCGCAACTCGTGCGCAGATTAGCCTTTTCGTTGACAAGTTACTTCCGCCCACATAGCCTGCTATGTAATCACGATTTAGCCACTACACGATTGGCTCAATAGGTCGGACAGTCGACCTCTTACGCTTCGTACGAGGCAACGGATCGGGCAAGAGATACGAGGATACACGATGGTGGTTCGCAAATTCCCTCGGTTCCCGGTTGCAATGCCGAGCACCTTGGTTCAGAGAGACAAACTTCGATACAACGCTTCTGTGAAAGATCTTTCCTTGAAAGGCTGTCGATTGGAAAGCGTCGTTCGGCCCTTTACCGGCATGCAGGTGGAGTTACTCATTGAACTGCCAGGCGAGCCTACACCGATCCATATCAGCAGAGGGACCGTCCGCTGGTCCGGATCACAGGGCATTGGTGTCGAATTTCTAACCGTGGCGTCGGCCGAACAAGAACGACTCAAGCGGGTGGTCGAACAACTCTCCGTTCAAGTGGGACAGGCCCTCATCATTCCGAAAGACGAGTCGCCGAAGAGCTGATCCTACCTACCTGAAAATCCTCTCACCGGACTTGGAACCGATAGGTAGAATACCAGAGCTAGTACGCAGGCTTGTCCGGTAGGCTGTCGAGGTGGAGTCGAAATGTTCCGCTTTTCGCATCGACCACGTAGCGCCTCAGGGCTTCAGTTACCACGGGGAACGCCATCGTCGACCAGGGAATGTCCGAGAGGGGAAATAGTCGCACGTCCAAGCTTTCCGGTCCCGCCTCAAACACCGGCGTATTCATCCGACCGCGAAACACCAGGTAGACCTGCCCGATATGCGGCAGACTCAGCACAGCATAAAGTCCGGTAATGGTAACCTTTGCCTGAGCCTCTTCCAGAGTTTCTCGCACCGCCGCTTCTTCCGTACTTTCTCCGAGCTCCATAAATCCCGCAGGGAACGTCCACAGCCCCAGGCGAGGCTCGATGGCCCGACGGCACAAGAGAATTTGGTCTTCCCATTCCGGAATACAGCCTGCGACGATTTTGGGGTTGTGATAATGAATGCGCTCGCACTGGTTGCAAACGTGCCGGGGCAGAGTGTCCCCGAGAGGTATTTTATGCGTGACCGTTGCGCCACAGTGGCTGCAATAGTTCATGAGAAGATGCATCAGGGGTCGTGTAAATACGATACGGATAGCACAAACACGCTTGGCTTTCCATGTCGGGATGACGTCTCCGCCCGCCATACTGCGCCATACTCATAGGGTGAGCCCTCCCCGCTCCTATTAGTTACCGTTAATCTGGAATTCCCTTCTCTTGACTTCCGCGCCGTGAAACCTATCAGGTTGTTATAATATCTTGAACCCCAACAAGGATGGTCCTCCATGGAGAATAATGTGTTATCGACATTGCCGATACTCCCCGTCAAACGAACGGTCTTGTTCCCAGGTGTGATGATGCCACTGACGGTCGGACGAGAGCGGTCGGTCGCTGCCGTCAACGCCGCAATGAAGACCGAGGAAAAGACGATCGTCGTGGTGGCACAGCGGGATCCTCAGACCGAAGAACCGGCACTTCCCGATTTGTATTCCATCGGCACGAAAGCGATCGTCAAACAAATCGGCCAGTCGTCCGAGGGAGCGATTCACGCGCTGGTGCAGGGATTGGATCGCGTGGTTCTCCTGAAAGAAGAACAGTCCACCCCCTACTCCACCGTGCGTGTCCGTTCCTTGGGGCGCCCTACGGATGATGGACCGGAAGTGCAAGCGCTACACCGGGCCATCCAAGAACTGGTGTCCGACTTACCGAGGCTGATCCAGGCTCCCGGCATCCAAGAAGTCGGCGCAGTCTTGAGCAACGAGGATGACTCCGTGGCACTGGCCTATCGTATCGCTTCCCTCGTCAATCTTGACGTGGTGGAAGAACAACGCTTGCTCGAAAGTTCTTCGACCTTGGACCTCCTGCGCAGCCTCTACGCTGCGCTGTCGAAGGAAATCCAGATACTTCAACTGCGGGAAAAGATCGCCAAGGATGCGCAGACCAAAATCGGCAAGAACCAACGCGAGTACATTTTGCGCGAACAACTGAAAGCCATTCAGGACGAACTTGGAGAAGGCGAGGGCGATGAGAACGAGGTCGCTCGGTTGAAAAAACAGATCGCTGAAGCCGACTTACCCGACACTATTCGCAAGGAAGTGGAACGTGATGCCGCTCGGTTAAGCAAGGTGCCGCCCACGTCGCCCGACCATCAAGTCTTGAGAACCTACCTTGAGCTGGTCCTCGAACTGCCTTGGAAGAAGGCGTCCGAAGAACATCTGAATCTTTCAACGGTCCGTCAGGTGTTGGAGGAGGACCACTACGGGATCAAGGAAGTGAAAGAACGTATCGTCGAACACTTGGCGGTCTTGAAGCTCAATCCGACGGCGAAGGCTCCCATTCTCTGCCTGGTCGGTCCTCCCGGGGTCGGCAAGACGAGCTTGGGGCAATCGATCGCAAGGGCCATGGGCCGAACATTCGAACGATTCAGCCTCGGCGGCGTCCATGATGAAGCGGAACTGCGCGGCCATCGACGCACCTATGTCGGCGCATTACCAGGCCGCATCATTCAGGCCATCCGCCGGGCCGGTGTCAACAATCCGGTCTTGATGCTGGACGAGGTCGATAAGATGGGGCGCGATTTCCGCGGCGATCCGGCTTCGGCGCTGTTGGAAATCCTGGATCCGGCACAGAATCACACATTCCGCGATCATTATCTGGATCTCCCGTTCGATCTGTCGAAGGTGTTCTTCATCACGACGGCCAACACCCTTGATACCATCAGCCAACCCTTGTTGGATCGGATGGAGGTCATTCGCCTTCAGGGCTATAGCGAGCGTGAAAAAGCCGAGATCGCCCGTCGCTATCTGTGGCCAAGACGGCTCAAAGAGGCAGGTATTGAGGGGAACCAAGCGGTGCTCACGGACGAGGTGCTGAATCTTGTCATTTCGCGGTACACCCGTGAGGCCGGTGTGCGACAGCTTGAGCAGATGCTTGGGCGGTTGACTCGAAAAGTGGCCTTGGCGTTCGCCGACCTTCCGGAGGGTCAGGAGCGACAGCCCGTGACCATACGGACCGACACCCTCGGCGAGTGGTTGGGTTCCGAACGCTTTATGCCCGAAGAGGCCCGGAAGAACTTGCCTCCGGGCGTCGCAACCGGCCTAGCCTGGACCCCGACCGGAGGCGATGTGCTCTATATCGAAACGACCTTGCTTCCCGGCAGCCACGAGTTGACCTTGACCGGCCAATTGGGCGACGTGATGCAGGAGTCGGCTCGTGCGGCCAGGAGTTATCTCTGGTCGCATGCCGAAAGCATGGGCTTGGACATCTCGCGTTTCAAGCGCAACGGAGTCCATATCCATGTGCCTTCCGGAGCTATTCCGAAGGACGGTCCTTCGGCCGGCATCACCATGGCCACCGCCTTGGCTTCCGCATACGAATGTAAAGCCGTACGGAGCGACACGGCTATGACGGGGGAAATCAGCTTGAGCGGACTCGTCTTGCCGGTAGGCGGCATCAAAGAAAAAGTGCTCGCGGCCCACCGGGCAGGAATCAAACGGATCATTCTGCCGAAGGCCAATGAAAAAGATCTCAAGGATGTCCCGCAAGAAGTGCGTGACCAACTCACGTTCATCCTGGCAGAACGAATTGAAGAGGTGCTGCCTGCGGCCTTTAATCCCGACTCGGAATACGGGCCGGCTGGAAGCGGGAACGAGCCTGTGGA
>CAYXKP010000207.1:0-6973 GCA_964465695.1 uncultured Nitrospira sp. | reverse complement strand
GCATTGAAGTGTTCAAGGGCCCGGCGGCAATCCAATACGGCATCACGGATCCGGGCGGCACGGTCAACATCCTCACCAAGCGGCCGGTACGCGACCGATTGCTGAACCTCAAAGGAATGGTCGGCAGCTACGACTTCTACAGAGGTGAGGCGGATTTGGGCGGAGCGATTCCGGGCACCGGCGGCCATCTGCTGTCCCGCTTCAACCTGGCGTATCAAAACACAGAGAGTCACCGCGATTTCGACCAGGGGAAACGGTGGTTCCTCGCGCCGGCGCTGCGCTGGGAATTCGGCCCACGCACGTTCTTTGATGTCGAGTTCAATTACCAGCACAACGAATTCCGCTTCAACCGCGGACTCAATCCACAATCGTTTATCCTCGGGCTGCCCTTCAATCGCAGCTTCATGGAAGCGAACCTTCCGCTCTCGACCAACGACAGCTACAGCATCTTCACGACCCTGGAGCACCGCTTCGGCAACGGAGATTGGGGAGTGCGGCAACGGTTCGGCTACTTCCATATCGTCAACTCGACACACGAGATCAATACCGGCGTGGATGACATCGACGCGGGCGGAAATCTGGCCCGCTCGTACTTCTTTAGCACCGGGCGTGACACCTACTTGACGCTGTCCCACCAGATTTTCGGAGATTGGGAGACCGGGCCTATCAAGCACAAGAGCCTGATCGGCGTCGAGATTGCACGTAACGACTTCGGCTATGAGTTTTTCAGTCCGGTCAATTCAGCCGAGAATCCTGTCGCTATCAATGTCTTTACTCCTCAATTCGGACAATGGCAGGTGCCCCCCCGCAGCCGCCTCACCAATGGTGGCAACGGATTCGAAAACTACGGTGATGACATCCTAGGCCTGTACTTCGACCATCGAATCAAGTTGCGTGAGAACCTCACAATCCTCGGCGGTGGGCGATTCGACTGGTTTAAAAGTTTTTATAATCCGGGTTTTGCGGGCGGCGTGGATACCAGGAATGAACGGTCCGGTTTCAGCCCGCGTGCCGGTATCGTCTACACGCCATTCAAATCGCTTGACGTGTTTTTTAACTACTCGACCTCGTTCCGTCCTAATCTGTTCGCGGACGCGGCGGGCAATCTGTTCGAGCCGGAGATCGGCAAGCAGTTCGAAGGCGGCCTTCGCTACGATCTTATTCCTTCGCAGTTGAGAGTCAGCGCGGCCGTGTTTTCGATCACCAAGGAGAACGTCTTGGTGCCGGACCCTACGGATCCCACCAACCGACGATCGATCCTCAGTGGCCAGCAGAAGAGCGACGGCTTCGAGTTGAATTTGATGGGCCGCCCTATGGAAGGGTGGGATATCTTGGCAGGGTACAGCCATTTCGACGCGCGTGTGACGAAGGATACCGACGCGACTCAAATCGGCTTACCCTTGGTCGACGCTCCGAAAAACCACGTCAGCCTGTGGAGCAAGTACGAGCTGCAGTCGGGTGCTCTGAAGGGGGTGTGGCTGGGGTATGGGCTCAATTATGTCGATCAACGACGCTCATCCTTCGCTAATGCGGCGTTCATGCTGCCGTCCTATGTGCAGCACGATATCGCGGTGGGGTATCGGTACAAAAACTTATCCGCGCAGGTCAACCTGGAAAATCTCACGAGCGAACGAATCTATTTCAGCCACGGCAACAACATTCATCTTCAGGCACCTCTTAACGTCCGAGGAAGCATAAAGGTGCAGTTTTAAGGAATGGTCACCCTTTTCCCCCACCTCGGATACGCCGTGCGAAATTGAGCACCGGCAGGAGCGCGTGTGGCTGTATGGTTGGAACGCTGGGCTACTGAATTGGTGCCTCTATTGGGCGCCTGTGGGTATATGATGCGGAACCATGGCGGGATGTTCGTGACGGATGCCGTTTCATCAATCTCCCATGAATCTTCAGGTATTGCGGCGCCTCATGTCGCCTTCGTTCGGTTGGCCCAGAGTCCGGCGGCGATCAACGCCAGCGTCAGCGCCTGCGGCACGAGGCTCTGCAGGGTCGGGTAGACGCCCAGCAACGGCAGCGAGACGAAGCGCACGGTCGTCGCCTCCAGCACCCCTGCTTCCTGCAGCGCCGCGATGCCGTTGCCGACGAAGACCACCGCCATCAGGGCCAGCAGGATCGAGGAAATCGTGAAGAACGGGCCGATCGGCAGCCGCACGCTGTAGCGAAGGGTCGCGGCGCCGATTAAGATCAACAGCAGCGCCGCGGCGACGATGCCCCACAGCACCGCCCCATGCCTGTCGGCGCCGGCCTGCGCCCACAGTGTTTCGTAGAAGAGAATCACTTCGAAGATCTCGCGGTAGACGACGAGGAACGAGATGCCGGCCATGGCCCACAGTGTGCGCGTGCCCAGCGCCACGGTGATCCGTTCGCGGATGAAACGATTCCAGGCTTGCGCGTTCGAGCGGCTGTGCAACCACCAGCCGACGTAGAGCAGCATGGCCGCGGCCAGCAACGCCGTGATGCCTTCGGTCAATTCTCGGCCGGCGCCCGACATCTTCAGCGCGTAGCCGGCGACGGCCCATGTGACACCACCCAGCGCGACGGCGCCGATCCAACCGGCATGGATATAGGGCAAGGCGTCGTGCCGCCTGGTCTTGAGGACAAAAGCCACGATAGCCGAAACGATCAAGATCGATTCCAGTCCTTCGCGCAACAGGATCACCAGGGAACTCGCGAAGGCCGTACTCGGCGACAGGTTTCCACCGGAGAGCGAGGAATCGGCGCGGTCGAGCAGTTCGATCACCTTCACCGCCTGCGCCGTCACGGCCTCGGATGATCGACCCTCGTCGATGGCCACGCGAAGCGCGATCATCTCGCGTTCCGTTTCCAGGCGCAGCGGCGGGTCCACGTGGTCGAGTGTCGATTCGACTAACTCGAACCCTTCGAGGTAGGCCGCGATCGCGAGGCGCCGCGCGCTGTCTTGATCGCCTGACGCGTAGGCCTGCGCTGCCTCTTCAAGCTTGGCACGAGAGAAGGCAAGTGGTGTCTGGGCCATGGTCTGTAGCGCATCGGGATGTCGGGTCAGGTAGGCGCGTACGGCGTCTATCGGTGAGCCGGCGGCGGCTTGCTCGCCCGGGGCTGTCATCACCAGCGCGCGGAGGCTGTTGAAGATTCCTTTACCTTCGCCTTGCCGCCATAAAGCCTCCCCCTTCGCCACTATTTCTGAATCAGCGCGCAGGCTGCCGACCAAGAAAGCCAAAGCCCAGCGGTCGACCTCTGAAAACTCGGTGAAGGCGCGCATCGGTGTGCCTCCCACACCGAGGGTGATGGTGTTGTAGAGACCGTACAGACTGCGCCGGCGCATGCGCGCCTCGTCGTGAAAATCGCTGGGCGGCGGCTCCATGCCCTTGGCCAGCGGCCCATCGCCGCGGCCTTGTGTGCCGTGGCATGCGGCGCAGTATTGCGCAAACAGCCTTCCGGCCTGTTCGTGATCGGGAGTCCGCCGTGGCGCCACGCTCAGCGTCCATGCCTGGATCACGTCGAGACGCAGCCGGCCGGCGAGCGCCGAAATCTCGCTGCCTGACGCCGTGGCGTCGATCTGCGCGAGCAGCCCGCGAGCCTGCTGCAACAGAACCGGTTGCTCCGGCACGGCGGGCAGTGTATCGAGTAGTGTGATGACCTGAACGGCAAACTCTCGCTGTTCGGTGTATTCATCAGCATTGATCACCGTGCCGTCTTGCACACATTCCGGATAATCCACCGCAATGTAATCGAGCATGTGGACGATGATCTGTGCCTTCTCGTCATCGGCAGGCGAAGCCATGGCTATGTCGTGCAGGCCTGCGGTCAACAGCACCGTGATCAGCCACCATGAGAAGGGGTTCGGCGAGAATCTATGCATCGACTTCATCCTATTTTGACTTCTGTGCGTGTGAGTCTCTCCCGGCTTCACATAGCGACAAGCCCGATCACGGAGTTCGGCACACGACAGTGAAGTATGAGGCATTTGTAAATGAAGTCACTGATGCGGGACAAGGGGAATTGCAGGGTTCCGCAAAATCCGTTAGCAGGTGAGGTTTACGGTGGTTCATCCGTCTTATATACGTCAGGGTTTGGTGTGTCGATCTGACTCGTATGGAATCTCATCGATTGAAAAGTTTCACCATCGGCGTCGGGATCGTTGTCTTGATTCTTTTCGTCACGTTCAGGATGGGTGGCCGATCGACCAGCGAGTCGTCAACCGCCGCGCCCGGGTCGGATCCGCCGATTCTCGTGGACGTGGTTCCGGTCGTCGTCGGGTCCATCACCGAATCGGTCCAGGCCGTGGGAACGCTGGAAGCGATGGCGTCGATCATCGTCAGGCCGGAGATCGCGGGCGTGATCCGCCGGATCCACTTTAAAGACGGCCAATTTGTCGAGCGCGCGGTCCCCCTTGTCGAATTAGACCCGGAAGAGCTGCAGTCACAAGCGAATCAGGCGACGGCCGAAGAAAACATGACGCAGGTGACATACGAACGGTTGAAACGGCTGAACGATCAGCAAGAGGTCATTGTGCCGGCTCAACAGATCGATGAAGCGAGAATGGCCTGGCAAGCGGCGGCGGCGAACAGCCTGCTGTATGCGGCCCGCCTGAAGAAAACCGTCATCCGCGCGTCGTTCAGCGGAACTGTGGGGCTTCGCCGCGTCTCGGTTGGAGATTACGTCCAGCCGGGGCAAGCGATCGTCAATCTGGAGGACTTAAACACCCTCCACGTGGATTTCAAGGTGGCCGAGGTCTGGCTGAGTCGCCTCTATGTCGGTCAACAGCTGGCCGTCATGACGGAGGCCTTTCCGAACGAGACGTTCGTGGGACGTGTGACGGCGATCGACCCGCGGGTCGATTCGACCAATCGCACGGTCGCGGTTCGCGCTGCGATTCCGAATCCGGCCGGTACCCTGCGCCCCGGTCTCTTCGTGACCGTGAAGCTGAACGTGGGCGAGAATACCCATGCGTTGCTGATCCCTGAAGAGGCGGAATTTCTGCGGCACGACAAAGCCATGGTATTTCGGGTCGAGAACCGGACCGTCCGACTTACGGAAGTCACCGTAGGCCTGCGTGAACGGGGAATGGTCCAGATTCGGTCGGGCTTGCGCGAGGGCGATCAGGTGGTTCGGACCGGGACCCACAAGCTTCACGACGGCGCGCTCGTCTCGATCACCGCATCCGAATAGCGACGGACCATCCAGCCTGCTATGAGCGTGACCTCCCAGATCCATCGGGTGCCGGCGTGAAAATCTCCGAGACATGCATCCGTCGGCCGGTGTTCGCGATCGTCATGACGCTGTTGCTGATCCTGTTCGGATGTTTGAACTTTCTCCAATTGCCGGTGCGCGAGTATCCCGACATCAGGCCGCCCATCGTATCGGTGCGGACGGTGTACGCGGGTGCCGGCGCCTCCGTCATCGAGTCGGACGTGACCACGCCGCTTGAGGACTCGCTCAGCGGCATTCAAGGACTCAGAACGATCACGTCGGCCAGCCGCGAAGAAACGTCGTTGATCACACTCGAATTCGAATTGGGGCGCGATCTGGACGGGGCGACCAACGATGTCCGCGACCGCGTGTCCCAGATACGCACGCTGCTGCCGCTGGGCATTCTCGAACCGCATATCGAAAAAGCCGCGGCCGAGAACACGGAAATCCTGTGGATCGCCGTCTCCAGCGACCGCCATTCCGAGCTGGAAATGTCCGACATCGCCGATCGGTTCATCAAGGCGCAGCTGGTGATGATTCCCGGAGTCTCGGCGGCCTACCTCGACGGCGAACGGCGCTATGCCATGCGGATCTGGTTGGATTCCGAGCGGCTCGCCGCGCGCCGGTTGACCGTTCAAGAGGTTGAAGAAGCGATCCGCAACCAGAACGCCTCGATCCCGGCCGGGCGCATCGAGAGCGGTCAAATGGAATTCGGTGTGTCGCTGCAAGGCACGTTGCATACGCCCAAGGAATTCGAATCGCTGATCGTCGCCTACCGCCAAGGCTATCCGGTCCGGCTAGAAGATGTCGCCCGCGTGGAGCTCGGCGCGGAGGATACCCGGAAACTCGGACGATTCGACGGCAAGTCCTCCTTGGGCATTTCCGTGTCCCGGCAGTCCAAGGCCAATACCTTGGCCGTGGCGCGCGCGGTCAAGGAGCGGCTTCCGGCCATCGCGGCGGGACTGCCGGACGGCATGCATATGACGCTCGCGTGGGACAGTTCGACGCCGATCGAACAGTCGCTGCATGAAGTGTATGTGGCCTTGGGGTTGTCGCTGATTCTCGTGGTGTTGGTGATCTTCTGTTTCCTGGGCAGCGTACGCGCCACGCTCGTGCCCGCCGTCGCGATTCCGGCCTCGATCATCGGCACCTTCACGGTCATGGCGGTGACCGGCTGTTCGCTGAACGTGCTGACCCTGCTCGGCCTCGTGCTGGCCATGGGGCTCGTGGTGGATGACGCCATCATCGTGCTGGAGAATATTCACCGACGGATCGCCGCCGGCATGCCGCCTCTCCAGGCGGCGATCGACGGCACGAACGAAATCGCCTTTGCCGTCGTCGCGACGACCATCTCGCTGGTAGCGGTCTTCGTCCCCATCGCATTTCTGACCGGGATCGTGGGCCAACTGTTCGCCGAATTGGCCGTCGCTGTCACGTCGGCTGTGCTCTTGTCGGGCTTCGTGGCGCTGACCCTCACCCCGATGATGTGCGGACGCTTGCTACGCCGTGACGTTGGGGCATCGGGGTTTCAATCGGCGGCACGGCTGGCCGACCATGTCGTGCAACGTTATCGTCGTGGATTGGCATGGGCCATGAACGCGCGGGTGGTCATCGTCATCATCGCGATAGGCGCGAGCCTCGCGAGCCTGTCCATTGTGAATCGACTCCCATCCGAACTGGCCCCCTTCGAAGACGCGGGGTGGTTTTCCGGATTTCTCACCGCTCCTCAGGGCGCCACGCTCCGATATACCGATACCTACGCCAAGGAGTTGGAGTCATTGCTCAGGAC
>CAYXKP010000206.1:0-7120 GCA_964465695.1 uncultured Nitrospira sp. | reverse complement strand
GGTCTACGATCTCTTTCGCGGCTGTCGTTCGGATCCGGAGCACTTCGCTCATATGGCGTTGCTTTCCAACGATCACCATCATAAAGGGACAGGTGTACCTACCCCACTAGGAGAACCCCGATCCTTTCACTCCTCTCGGTGGGTCACGTATCGGCGCTTCAAGTGAGCGGGAAGGGAAACCGAATTCCAGGTAGCGATGTCTTGATGACCTCTTCGGTCGGCCCCACGAGCGCCATGGCGGGAAAATAGTGTCGGATCCAAAGCCGTCCCAGATACACAGGGATAAAATACAATATGAGCGCGGCAACGAGCAGACTGAGGCCGCTCAACATTCCGACAGTGTCGGTGGAGTGTAGGAATCGTTTCCCCAGGACTGCCGCCAACATCGCCGCGCCGACGATCAGCTCCATCACCCATAAGAATTGCGTCACGGTCAGTCTCACGGGCAGACCCCGGGATGGCGAGACATACAGCCTGCATGGTCTTTTGGGTAGAGCCGTCAATAATCGATGGCCCATGCAGTGTAGCGTCCAACCGAGCACGAAGCCCATGAGACTCTCGACGACCATGGCGATGATGTGGTCATTGGCGACAACCGAAGCCGGCCCGATCATGAAGACCATCGGCGCAGCATAGATCGTGCAACTTAGGATGTCTTCATATGTAAAGGTGCGGACAAGATCACGGCAACGTTGCGTAAAGGAATCCGGTCTGGGCGTGTGGAAAGGAGAATCCATCGGCATATTCTTCGATGACGTAGGCCCAAGAAACAGGCCTTTGTAAAGGAAGCACGGGGCCGGTGTCAACCGATTTCGAGGCGGAGAGGGTCTCTCAACATGAGGCCGAGCGGGATAGAGACTAGGCGATCATCGAGCGTGAATCCCTATCGTCTTGCTGATGGAATGCCCGACTAGGCTTTAAAGGCGGCGGTGGCTTCTTCTTCCGTGTTGCACAACTGGATGCTTTCTCCATACACGCGGCTCAGTAGGTCAAATCCGCTTGCTTGCAGAGCTTCTTTCACCATGCCTTTTGCGCCTGCAATCTTCATCTCTCCCTGGACGTTGTTGAGATGCTTGCCCGCCAGAATGAGAACCCGGATGCCGCCGCTGCTGATATAATCCACGTCGGCCAGGTTGACGACGATCTTTTTGGCGCCTGCTTCGATGATCTTCGCCATTTCTTGATTCCCTTGTTCGGCGGTGGTGGCAGAGAGGCTGCCCTGCATCTTGACGAAGGTGATTCCGGCCTGTTCACGCGAGGTTACCGTCAACGTATGTCTGGTCTCTTGGTTCATCGGTACGTTCCTCCCTGTTAGAAATTACCCTCTCCGTTCAGCTGTGCCCTCTCGTCAACAAGAAGCCCGCGGCCTTGCTTCCGGCATTGTACAAAACCCAAGTCCCCGTCAACCTGGACTCGCTTATGCCACAGCTTGTCTCACAATAGCAACGACGCCCCCACTTCCATCCGACATATCGTCGACAGAATCAGCCTCTGCACCGCAGGGAAGCCACTCGCGAACGACAACCGTTACCGTGCGGCTTGAACCTTTGACAGGGCTTCTTCCAGTGTGGGGGCATGCAGACTCATCATCATCGCCCCACTTAGTTGGAGCACTGTGCGTACGTGGTCGTTCCCTCCACAGAGCGCCACTCTCCCGCCGGATCGGATCATGGCCATCACGGCTTTGAGGATCACCCGGAGTCCGATCGAGGAGATGTACGCTATGCTCGACAAATCGAGCACGATAAGCTTTTCCCCGCGTTCGATGTGGTCGGTCAGGACGCGCTCGACCTCCGGTGCGCTGTTCGTATCGAACCGGTCCTGCGGGGTGACGATCACCACGGCACCACTCCGACGTGATTCGACAGTCATGGCTGTCCTCCTTGGGTCTCTGGCTGATTGTTGCGAATGTCCGCCGACTTCGAACGTGCTGATGGTGCTCCTGTCGACGTGTTTAGTAGAGGTCGACGCTTTCGACGCCAACTTCTTTTTGATCGTCAGCACGTTGTGCCCCACGTTGCGATGGTATGTCACCTCGTCAAACATTGAGCGCACCAAGTGGATGCCCAGACCTCCGATCTCCCGCTCATGCAGCAGGACGGACAGATCCGGAGGCGCGACCGTTAAAGGGTTGAAGGGAATGCCGTCGTCCGTAATGGTCAAGATGACCCAGGCGTCCCGTATTTCACCTTCCACCTCAATGTGATGTTCCGTTGGGTCGTTGGGAAAGGCATATTGCACCACATTGTTGAGCAGATCATCCAACGCCATGTTGAGGGTGGGAATGAGCGGTCTGGCCCCCTCCCACTGCCACACATATTGCTCGAACGCGGTTTGTAAAAGAGGAATGGCCATCAATTGATTGGGCATCGTTTGGCGGAAGATCCGAGCCGCCATGTCGGAGTGGCCGTGATACCGTAGCCCTAACATGGTGATATCATCGGCTTGCGGGGCGTCTCCCGCAAAGGTTCTCACCGCATTCATGACTTCACCGAGACGATCGACCACTGAGGCGGCCCTGGATTTATCGAGGACGTCTTTCAACCGATCCTTGCCGAACAGCTCGCGGCGTCTATTATCCGCTTCGGTGACCCCATCGGTGTACAAAAAGAGCTCATCCCCCGGCTTCAATTGCATGGTGCTCTCCTTGAAAGCAATCCCTGGCATGGGACCAACCAGGGGCCCGTCTTGGGCCGTCAGCCACTCGAATTGTCCATCCGCTTTCTTCAACAGCGGAGGATTGTGGCCTGCATTCGTGGCAAGCAGCGTACCGTCGCGAAGATTCAAGATGCCCAGATAGAGGGTCACAAACATACAGGACTCGTTTTCCGCGCTGAGCGCGTCGTTCACATGAGTGACGATACTCGCGGGTGATGGGTCCGAGGCCGCCCTGGTCTTCACCATGATTTTGGTCATCGCCATGAACATCGCGGCAGGAACCCCGTTGCCCGATACATCCCCGATCACAAAACAGAGCCGATGGTCATCCAGGAGGAAGAAATCATAGAGGTCTCCCCCGATCTCCAGAGCCGGTTCAAGCACCGCATAGAGCTCCAGCTCCTTCCGATCCGGAAATGCCGGAAACACGCTCGGGAGCATGCTTCGCTGGATATCCCGGCCGACATTCAACTCCTCCTGCATACGGGCCTTGGCGGCCTCCACCAAGGCCAACGAATCCGCTAATCGCGCCTTGGCATCCTCGGCGGCCTGTTCGGCGTTCTTTAAGGCGGTAATGTCGGTGGCGATGGCCACGATGCCGCCTTCATGCGTCCTCCGCTCATTGATCTGGAGCCACTCGCCGCTGGAACGGTATTGAAGGTAGGGCCTCTGAGGATTGTGGTGCATGTCGAGACGCTTCTGTACCCAGGATTCCACATCCCCGATCGCAGCGGGAACATCACCTCGTTCCGCCATACGGCGAATGATCGATTCGAAGGAGTCGCCGAGTTGGACTTCGGCGCCGGCTCCGGACACGACTTCCCGATACTTACGGTTACAGATGACCAAACGGTCGTGCACGTCAAAAAGAGCAAACCATTGCGGGATACTCTCGATGGCCTCGATCATCCGGGCATGGCTTTCGCGCGCCCGACTTGACGCCGCCGTCACTTGCCGATCGATGATGGCCAGGAGGGTCGATAGCGACACGGCCACCACCGCCAGAAGATCAACCTCGATCCCGGGAGGGGGAGCAGCGGGCGTGATACCGGACATGCTGTACACGGGAATCATCCCGATGAGGTGAGAGCCGGACAGCGCAACCCCCATGGCGCTCGCCTTTTCCGTCACCCGCCAGTTTCCGAATGCAATATTCCACGCTCCTAACACGAGGACAATGATGCTCAGTCCTACGATCCCGATCATCGACAGCACGAAGAGCAGCAAATCATGCTGGAGATCGATCGGCTGGTGCATCGCCATCATGCTGCTGAAATGGGTCAGGGTCATGCACGCACCCATCAACATTCCTCCGGCAACGAGCCGCATTCGACTGCCGGTATGGCTGCTGATCAGGTATACGGCCACGGCTCCCGTCATGCCGGCGGACAGGAGAGAAAGAACGGCAAGTAATGAATCCTGAGCCGCTGAGACCGGCGGGCAGAACGCCAGGTTGCCGATGTAGTGAATCGCCCAGATTTCAAGACCGGCTGCGACGGCGCCGATAATGAGCCAGCGCACTGTAACGGGGCCCTGATCCGGTGCGCGCATCCGTTCGGCAATGCTGAGGATGACATAGGCGGCTGCGCCACCCAACAGCATGGAAGAAACGGCAAGCAAGGGATCGCACATTCCGAACACCGTGAACTCCACTTAGGTGACTGCAATCGACATCGTGTCTATCCTGGCAAGTGCCTCAGGAGCGGGCTTGATGTATCGCCTATCATGCTCGACTTCAGCTCGCGAGCCGCGAGAGTACCACAAGCGGGATCGGCATACTTGTTCCTCAAGCCATGCGCTTCACGGGACCGTCAGCGTACCGGTAGATTGAGGCGGTCCCAGCGTGGAGTCTTTGTGTCGGGGTCTACCGCCCAGTAGATATACACCGCCCGTCCCAGGACGTGCTCCTTGCCGATCGGTCCCAAGAAGCGGCTGTCCAAGCTCTCTTCACGGTTGTCGCCCATGACGAAATAGGAATCCGGAGGCACGGTGACCGGCCCCAGGTTATCACGGACGTTTCCGGCCATGCTGGATAGATCAGTATGTTGCACATAGGGCTCGGTCAACACTTCATCGTTGACAGACACGACTTGGTCATGGACCTGAACCAGATCACCGGAAATCCCGATGACGCGATGGAGAAAAAGTTTCCCGTTTTCGTCCGGATAGCGATAGACCACGACATCACCGCGCTGAGGTCCGACTGCATGATACGCAGCCTTGTGAGCGATCACGTGGTCTCCCGGCAAGAGCGTCGGTACCATCGCCTCGTTCGAGATCTGAAGCCGATGTGACCGTGCTCGCACCGTCGGTAACAGGTCCGGCAGGCGGTCTGTCACAAAATTCCACCGGAGTTCCTGCACCCTGGACGTCGGAATGAGAATCTCGGTGCTATATTGCCCGACCAATCGCCGGGCTTCAGCGGCCGACAACGCTGAGGCATAGTATTGCGCGAGATGGTGCTCCCAAAAATCTTTCGGCGCCAGATCGAACAGCATGACTCTGAGCGAGCGTACGAACGACTGCGCGATACGCTCCATCTCTGACGGGGTGAAGGGATCGGCGAGGTCGGACTCGATCTCCAGTTGATGACTGAACCCTGCCACATCGGCTTGATCCGCGATCAACTGGTACAAGCCATCCGACGCCACTTCCAGCCCGGCCAGCTGATGAAAAACCGCCTGGGGGTTGTTGTCACCGTCAGGGTAAGCCACTGGAGCAGTACTGCAACCCGTCCACAAACTGCAGTACGTCATAAGCAGGCAGACGGCGACATGATTCGGAGATCTACCAAGGACGGGAGACAAACGGGAAAGAATCCGGAGGTTCAGTTTACACCCCCTCTGGTTCATAGGTCCCGGGAGAATACCGCAGTAGGCTTCGATAGGAAAGACCATCCGCGAAGCACCAGTCAATGGTGTGCACGGTTAGCCCGTCGCCTAGGCTTCTTCCGAGACCCCGGCTGAGATCGGCCGCAATACACTGAGCACATCACACTGAAAGGAGACGTTATGCGCTGCTTGTGGATCGGGCTCATAGGAATCTTCGTCGCTGTCATGGCAATGGCCGGCACCCTCGATAGTGGGGCAGCGACCGAACCGTCGACCATCGCCCCTGGCGGTGGGAAGAGTCCGGTGACCGGCGGGCGGCCTGATGAGCAGACTCCTCGGTTGGGGCCGGGGAATCGCGGCACCGGAGAGTCCGGCAGACCGTTGATCGACCCCAGCCAAGTACGGTCCGCACCGTCCGGACCAGGGACGATCATTGGGCAGGTGTTATCTATCGCGGGGGATACCTACGTGGTGCGGCAACCGAACGGCCATGAAGTGACACTCAAGTCAACGAACGCCACCGAGGTCCAATCGGTGATCAATATGGGAGAGACCGTGGAAGCCCAGGTGGATGGGGCCGGACTCTTGACTCACATCAAACCGGCAATCCGATGACAATGCAAAATCGGAAAGATCCTGATCGTTCAGACCTCCATTAGGCCGGACCATCGCGTGGCCGAGCGGGCCCGTACCCTGCATTCTTGAAGGAGGCAGGCGTCAGCAGCTTGAGCAGGGTGCGGGGCTTTAGCGCCAGTTCCCGATATCGCCGCTTCCCTGCCATGACGTCCGTCACGGTCTCACAGAGCCGTTGTCCATATCGCGAAAATGCCCACGACCTCGTGCGAGGAAAGTCGTACAGCCATCGGGCCAGCCATCGTCCGGTTTGCAGTTCGGGAAGGATCGTCTCCCCCAGTGAATGCATATACGCATTGCGGACCGGCTCCTCTTCGAACTCCATGTCGATCAAGGATTGAGCCGCCATCAAGCCGCTGCGAATAGCGAACGAAATCCCCTCCACGGTGACAGGATCGGCAAAGCCGGCGGCATCACCGACCAACAAGGTACGCTTCGCGACAAACGACCCTCTTCGCGGCCGGATAGGAATGACAGAGCCATGCCGTTCGATCTGCGCCGCGGAACCACAGCCGAGCAAGTCGAGATACTGTTCCATCGCCTGTTTAAGGTTGCTCCCCCGCCGTGCCATCGACAGGACTCCGATCGAGAGATGATTCTTTTTGGGGAACGCCCAGGCGTACCCATGGGGGAGCAATCCAAAATCAAACCTCGCCACGCCGTGGAATGCATGCAATCGGTCATGAGGAACCCCGACTTCGTATTCGAGCGCCGGAATGAGCGCATGTCCGTCGGCGAAACCCATGTTTCGTGCGACCGTGCTGAGGGCCCCGTCGGCTGCGACGACAAACTTGGCGTTCATCATACCCCCGTCGGTTACAACTTTGACGTAGTCGTCGTGGTACGAAACGTTCTCGACGGCGCGCTGTTGGTGAACCTCGGCTCCGGCCGCTTGCGCAGCCGACAGCACGGCGAAATCGAACCGATCTCGCATCGTCATGGAGACGATGGGAGTCGGTCGATGAGCCGTGAAGGACAATCTTGCATCGAGCACATTG
>CAYXKP010000205.1:5319-7151 GCA_964465695.1 uncultured Nitrospira sp. | reverse complement strand
GTCGGTGAATCCATGGGCTTGCCGTCATACTCGACGATGACGTCGGCTCGTTCGAATCCGGCCTTTTTCGCCGGGCTGTCGTCCATGACATCGCTCACGAGCACGCCTTTCGTCTCCGTGATACCGAATTGGGACGCCAATTCCGGGGTCAACTCCTGAATGGAAACCCCAAGCCAGCCACGGACGACTTTTCCCGTTTGTACAAGCTGGCCCATAATGGATTGCGCCATGTTGCTCGGCACGGCAAAACCGATCCCCATGTTTCCACCGCTCTGGCTGAATATGGCCGTATTGATGCCCACCAACTCGCCCCGTACATTGACCAACGCTCCGCCGGAATTGCCCGGGTTGATGGCCGCATCCGTCTGGATGAAATCCTCGTACTCGGCGATACCCGCGGCCCTCCCCAGGGCGCTGACGATTCCCAAGGTGACGGTCTGTGTCAGTCCGAACGGATTCCCGACGGCCAAGACAAACTCCCCGACCTCCAATTTGTCCGAATCGGCCCAGGCTACCGTCGGAAGCCCCTTCGCCTCGATCTTCACGACCGCTACATCCGTCTTCGGATCGGTGCCGATTAATTTCGCCTTGAATTCACGCTTATCCGACAGGGTGACGCGAATTTCATCCGCCTTGCCGACCACATGGTTGTTGGTGATGATGAGCCCGTTTGATTCGACGATCACGCCGGACCCAAGCCCCCGCTCTCTTCGCTCTTTCGGATGTTCAAACTTGCGGAAAAACTCGTCGCCGAAAAATCTTCTAAACAACGGGTCATCGAACGGCGTTGTGCCGGGGCCTTCAGAACGTCCGCTCTTGATCGCGTAGATGTTCACGACGGCCGGTTTGACGGACTTGGCAATGTCCACGAACGTTTGATTGCTTCCTCCCAGCACAGGTTGAGGGGCGGTCGAGACAGGCCTGGCGATAGGAGGGGGCTGAGCGACCGAAGAAGAATCAGGAACCGCATGTCCCGTCGGCAACCAACCGAGGTCTGAAGCCACGACAAACCCAATGATGATGCCTGCGGTCAACAAGGTTGCAGCGACCAGCCAACTTTTGGTTCCCTGAGTCCGTTTGGGATCACGATCCGTTTGATTCATGGCGTCGATTCACTCGTGTCGATGGCTCGCGAGTCTCACTGGGTCTCGCCGCTGTAAATCCCCATAATAGTCTGGAGAAACTTGATGGCCTCGGCCTTCGGACGCTGGAATGAGTTTCGGCCGATGATGGACCCAAAACCTCCACCATCCCGTATGGCCCGGGCCTCTTCGAATACGTTCTTGTCCTCGCTCTTGGCCCCGCCGGAAAAAATAACGATCCGGCGGCCATCGAACGAACTCTGGACGACGTGCTTCACTCGCTCCGCCAACGTCTTGATCGGAATTTGCGTCGATTCGTACACCTTCTTGGCGGCAGCCTGTTCCAAATGCGCAGTCGGCAATTTGACCTTGATGATGTGCGCCCCCAATTGAGCCGCGATTTGCGCCGCATAGGCGACCACGTCCATGGCGGTCTCGCCGTCCTTGCTCAATGCCGACCCGCGAGGATAGGACCACACCACCACGGCGAGGCCGCTCTTCTTTGCCTCCTCGGCGATCGCCCGCAGTTGCTCATACATGGCGTTGCAATGGGCGGAGCCGGGATAGATCGTGAACCCGACGGCCGAACATCCCAGGCGAAGAGCATCCCCGACACTGCCGGTCACCGACGGCAGCGGATCCTTCTCATCATGCAGCACGTCGTGATTGTTGAGCTTAAGAATAAGGGGAATCTGGCCCGCGAATTCACTGGACCCCGCTTCTAGAAACCCCAATGGTGCGGCATAGGCG
>CAYXKP010000205.1:0-5309 GCA_964465695.1 uncultured Nitrospira sp. | reverse complement strand
GGCGTTACACCCAGCCTCGATCGCCAGCTGAAAATGGTAGTGAGGATTGTACCCGGGAGGGTTCGGCGCAAAACTCCGCGCCGGACCATGCTCGAACCCCTGATCAACCGGCAAGATGACTAATTTACCGGTCCCGGCCAATTTGCCGGACCGCAGCATGCGCGCTATGTTGGTCTTCGTACCGGCATTGTCGCTGCCATACCAGCTCAGAATTTCTTTAACCCGTTCTCCCATGATTCCCTCCACACCACATCACAGTATCCTATCATTGGACACCTAGGCTTGTCCCTGAATGTACGCTTCAGCTTGCTCGACGTCTTGTTGGCTTCCGATGATCAACGGCACACGCTGGTGTAATTTCTTGGGTTCCACTTCCAACACTCTCGATGTCCCCGTCGAGGCTCTCCCGCCGGCCTGTTCGACGACCAATGCCAGAGGATTCGCCTCGTAGAGCAGTCGCAGCTTTCCTTCCGGTTTATCGATTTCCCCCGGATAAAGATAGATCCCCCCTCCCAGCAACAGGCGATGCACGTCGGCCACGAGACAACCCGAATACCGGCTGCTGTACGGACGACCGGTCGTCTTGTCGCCGACCTTGAGCGAATCCACATACCGTTTCGTTCCCGCAGTCCACTTGTGATAGTTCCCTTCGTTGGCTGCGTACACCTTGCCCTTCACCGGAATTCTAATCCTCTCGTGCGAGAGGAGATACTCCCCGATGCCCGGTTCGAGCGTAAATCCATACACGCCTTGTCCGACGGTGTACACCAGCATGGTACTCGATCCGTACAGTAGATACCCAGCCGCGACTTGTTCGGTCCCCCGGCGCAACAGTTCCTCTTCGGTAGGCAACCGATCGGCCCGCGTATACTTGAGAACGGAAAAAATGGCCCCGAGCGGCATGTTGTTGTCCGTGTTGGAAGAGCCGTCGAGCGGATCGAACAGCAGCATGTATTTGCCGTGCGGCCAATTACCCGGAATCGAGATCGGTTTTTCCATTTCTTCAGAGGCCAACGCGCAGACATACCCGCTGTGTTGAAAGACCTTGACGAAGTCATCGTTCGCAATGGCGTCCAGCTTCTTGACCGTTTCTCCCTGCACATTGGTGTCGCCGGTCGTTCCGAGAATGTTGATCAATCCGGCACGTCGAAGATCTTGCGAGATGAGCTTGCCGACCAGACCGATCTGCGTCAACAAACTGGAGAATTCTTCCGTCGCATCTTGATGCGAGGCCTGATTTTGAATGATAAAGCGGCTGAGAGTAAGGGGAAATTCTCGCATACTGAGGCTCAGTATAACGGGTTTGACCCGCGCGAACAATAATCTACGTTCAATACTTTTGCTCGGCGGAGGCGATTCCCAAACCGTCGACCAGATCTGCGACGATTGATCCAAGCACGACTTTCGCTTTCATCCGAACGGGGGTTTTCCGTTCATCATTCGTGACCCACACACGGATGTTGCCCTGATTCATAATCTTTTCAAGCAGAAGACGGCATACGAGATTATCTCCGGTCTCGGCCTTTCCCCATGCTCCTTCAATGGTTTCGATGGCTTCGACACGAACCTCGACCGGACGATTTTTTTTGTCATGATACACGTTCATTTTCAAGGAGGCGCCGGGATTCGGGGGCAACACCGCGCGCGTATAGTACAAACACGAAATGATATCCTGCGTGCCGGCCGGGATAGGGAGTGATTCCGTCGCTCCTCCTCTGACGGCCGTGACCATGCCCTCTTTTTGGCGGAAAATGTACTCAATGTCTTCTTTCTTTCTACCTTCGCGCCGACGGAACGTCATATGTTCCGGCGTGAGGGTGTCCAAATCCAGTTCCGACTCCACACGACTGTCGACAGGGAAAAACTTGGTGATGACGGGCGTTGATTGCGCCGTCCCCACCAGCTTCGCGAGGGCCTGATCTTTTGTCCCCTCCGTCTGGGTCACCTCCATCACCGCGATCACGGCCGTGAGATTGAGCCAGGAGACCTCATACGTCAGCCGTTCTCCAATCTGAAACGGACGCTTCGCTTCGCTGAGAGGTACAGCTTCAACGAAGCCGGCAGAGTACGGTGACAGGACAATCACGACGACGATGACGGCAGACCGGCATGTCCGGACGACACGGGGGATCCAGACAGATCGGGCAGGGACAGCGGTCAGCACCCGAGCGCCCGTTTCGCCATCGTGAGTTCCTCTTCGATAAGCGCGCGAATGATGTTGAGTTGTGCGGAGGATGTCGCTTCAAATCGCAGCACTAAAGCCGGTTGGGTATTGGAAGCCCTGATCAGCCCCCACCCTTCGTCGAATATCGCACGGACGCCGTCGATCGTGATCAAGTTTTGGAGCGCCAACTTCCTCGGCCCGAGGCCCTCTTTCGTCTTCAAATACTCGGAAAATCTCTGGCGAATCCGCTCCACGACATCGAACTTGACGGTATCGGGAAGGTCCACCCGTATCTCGGGTGTCACGACCGACCGTGGCAGATCAGACACCAGAACCGAAAGCGGGCGTCGGGCTTTCGCCAAAATTTCTACGAGCCGGCACGACGCGTAGACTGCATCGTCATACCCGAAATACCGATCCGCAAAAAACATATGCCCGGACATTTCTCCGGCCAATACCGCCGATTCTTCTTTCATCTTGGCCTTCATCAGTGAATGGCCGGTCTTCCACATGATGGCGCGCCCCCCGCGCTGAACGATGTCGTCATAGAGACTCTGCGACGCCTTTACTTCCGAGATGATGGTGCTGCCCGGCTTCGTTTCCAGGATGTCCCGTGAATAGAGGACCAACAGGCGGTCTCCCCACAGCACATGGCCTTGCTCATCAACAGCCCCGATCCGATCCGCATCCCCGTCATACCCGATTCCCACATCGGCACCCTGATCCTTCACCGCTTGCATGAGATCGGATAGGTTCTCGAGCACCGTCGGGTCCGGATGGTGATTGGGAAAGCGTCCGTCCAGATCGCAATAGAGCGCCGTGACCTTACATCCCAACGACTCCAGCGCTTGTTGAGCGACAAGAGAGGCCGCGCCGTTGCCGCTGTCGATCACGACATGCAGCCGATCCGCTCGGACATGAGCGAAGTGTCGCTGTATGTAAGCCAGATAATCCGGAATGATCGGATGCTCAGAGATACGTCCCTGTCCCGATACCCATGCCCCTTTCTCCATTACCCTCCGAAGTTCCTGAATGTCCTCTCCATAGATGGCCGTCTTGCCGACACAAACCTTGAATCCGTTATATTCCGCGGCATTGTGGCTTCCGGTGATCATGATGCCGCCGCCGACCGGCAGAGTGAACAATGAAAAGTACACCAAGGGGGAAGGACAAATTCCGATGTCGATGACATCGAGCCCGCCGGCAAGCAATCCCTGTAGAAGCGCCTTGTGAAGGACCGGAGAACTCAACCGGCCGTCGCGTCCCACGCTGATCGTTTTCACTCCGCGCAGGTGCACATACGTGGCATAGGCTCGGCCCAACCGTTCCGCCACATCCTCGGTCAATTCGCTTCCGACGATTCCTCTCAGATCATATTCGCGGAATAGGCCCATAGTTCCTCGCTTGACAAGCTGACAGGGGCACACGCTGACAACCGTCTCCAGGAGACTTGTCAGCCTGTCAACTTGCCTGCTTGTCGGCCTTCACAGTTCGGCCGTAATCGTCCTTGAACCGCACGATATCGTCTTCACCGAGATAGGGTCCGTTCTGTACCTCGATAATATGCACCGTTTCCTGTCCGGGATTTTCCAATCGATGGGTGGTGTTCACCGGAATGGCCGTACTTTCGCCGACGTGCAAATCGAAGACGTCTTGATCTCTGGTGACACGCGCGGTCCCGCTGATCACGACCCAATGCTCGCTACGCTGATGATGCAACTGAAGGGAGAGCCGACCGCCGGGATTCACCGTCACACGCTTCACCTTGAAACCCGGTCCCTCTTCCAACACGGTGTACGACCCCCAAGGCCGTTGAACCGTCAGGTGTTCCAAATGTTCCGGTGCCCGCCGCTGTTTCAGAATGTCGACGATCTTTTTCACATCCTGTGCTCGAAATTTTGGGCACACCAGTGTTGCATCCGGAGTGTCCACCACGACCATATTGTGTAGTCCGATCGTCGCGACGACACGCCGATCTGCATAGACAATCGAGTGCTTGCTCTCAAGATCGATGACCCGTCCGGTGATGACATTGCCGGCCCTGTCCTTCTCCGCCACTTCATCCAAGCTGCCCCAGCTCCCGACATCAGACCATTGAAACCTCACTGGTACCACGGCCGCCCTGGACGACCGCTCCATCACACCGGTATCAATAGAGACCGACACGATTTGCCGATAGACATCATCGATCTCCTGTTTGGGGGCGCCGTCCATTCTCAGTTTCTTGATCCGTTCCATGACGGTCATGATCGCCGGCTGGTGAAGGCTGATCTCGTCCAAGATCGTTGCGGCACGCCAAACGAACATGCCGCTGTTCCAAAAAAAGTTACCTGCTTTCACGTATTGCGCTGCCTTTGTCGCATTAGGCTTTTCCACGAATTTTTGGACGAGATACCCTCGTAACTTACCCCGCTTACCCAGTAGAGCCTTATCCTTCGGCTTAATATAGCCATAACCGGTTTCCGGCCTGATCGGCTTGATCCCGAATGTGACCAAATAGCCTTCCTCGGCCAACTGTGAGGCCAATTGAACCGCCGCTTCAAAATCACGTTGCCCCGTCACCACGTGGTCGGCGGGAACGACCAACATGAGCCCGTCAGGATCACGTGTCAGCACCTCGATCGCCGCCAGTGCGATGGCGGGTGCCGTGTTGCGCCCTTCGGGCTCAAGGAGGAATCCATTCGTGAGATCCGCTTTCCAATCGGCCAATTGCGAACGGATGAGATCCGCTTGCGCCGTATTGGTCGAGATCAGTACGTTGGCCGCCGGCGCACAACCGATGACTCGTCGCATGGTCTGTTGAATGAGCGTATGCTCCCCGCTGATCCGCAAGAGCTGCTTCGGGAACAGATGGCGGCTCAGCGGCCAAAATCTGGTTCCGCTCCCTCCCGCCATGATCACCGGATACAATGGATACGCCTGTGCCATCATCTTCCTTTATCGTCTTGGCCTCGTACTGTCACTCATTGCGGGAGAGGAGTACCATTTCAGCGAGCTCCCTCACCGCCCCCTCTCCACCCTTCAGTCGGCATACATAGTCGACGACCTGTAACACTTGCGGAAGACCGTCCGCAGGAGCTGCCGAGAACCCCACCGCCCGCAAAGCCTCGATGTCATTCACATCATCGCCGATATACATCACTTG
>CAYXKP010000204.1:0-7182 GCA_964465695.1 uncultured Nitrospira sp. | reverse complement strand
GGCGGCTTGGACGAACATTCGGCACGGCGGGAGAAAGGTCGAAGGCGCCAGCACAATCACACAACAATTGGCGCGGTCCTTGTTTCTCTCGTCCGAGCGGTCCTATGAGCGGAAGATTCGTGAGCTCATTCTCGCGTATAAAATGGAGGCGGTTTCCGGTAAGGAGCAAATCCTTGAAACGTACTTGAACCAGATCTACTTCGGGCAAGGCGCCTATGGCGTTGGATCGGCGGCTCGTTCTTATTTCGGGAAAGACATCAGGGCCCTGACGCTGGCGGAGTCCGCGTTTCTGGCCGGTCTGCCCAAGTCGCCCAGCCGGTTTTCACCGTTCACCGCCTATGAATTGGCGAAGAAGCGTCAAGAGCATGTTCTCGCCCGCATGGAGGAGGTTGGGTTTATTACGTCCGCGGAACGGGAAGCCGCCGCGCGTGACAAACTGAACTTTCAACGACCTGGAAGCGAACATCTTGCGCCGTACTTCGTCGAATACGTCCGTCAACTGCTCGTGGCGAAGTACGGGGAGTCGATGGTGTACAAGGGCGGCCTTCAGATTGACACGACCTTGAATTTGGAGATGCAGAGAGCGGCTGAATCGGCATTCTTTCACGGGGTCCGCGAGCTCGACAAACGGCAAGGGTGGCGAGGGCCTCGGCGAACGGTCGATATGGGGGCGTTCCAGCCTTCCGAAGCCGCCCCGACGGATCAGTTGCTCAAACCCGGGTATATGGGTGAAGGGGTCGTCTTACGGGCGGCGAAAGATCACTACGTGGTGCAAGTGGGCCCATTCAACGCGAAGCTGGCGTTTGACGACATGGCATGGGCCAAGCGGATTCTCAAAGGGCCGGATCCCACGGTGGATTTCATCGTGAATCCGAATCTCAAGTCACTTCTGAAGCCCGGAGATGTCATTGAAATCGGCGTGAAAAAGCTTACCAAGGATGGAGTGCACCTTACGCTGGAGCAGACGCCGATCGTCGAAGGCGGCCTGATTGCGATCGATCCCAAAGGGGGTGGCATTCGCGCGATGGTGGGCGGCTATGATTTCTCCCGCAGTGAATACAACCGTGCGGTGCAGGCCCATCGGCAGCCGGGATCCGCGTTCAAACCGATGATTTATGCCACCGCCATGAGTCAAGGATTGAGCCCTGCCACGCAGATCCTCGACGCCCCGGTCGTCTATGAGCAGGAACAGGACGAAAAGATTTGGAAGCCGGAAAACTATGGCCGGAAGTTTCACGGCATGGTGAGTCTCCGGGATGCGCTGGCTCAGTCGCACAATCTTGCGACGGTTCGGTTGTTGGATAAGGTCGGTGTGAAGAATGTGATCGAATTTTCCCGATCTGTCGGAGTCACCAGCCCGCTGCCCGCCGATCTGTCCCTCGGGCTCGGCACCTCTTCGGTCGGTTTGATGGAGCTGACTTCGGTCTATGGCGTATTCTTGAACCAGGGAAGTCGAGTGGAACCCTTCGCCGTCAAATCGGTGAAAGATAACATGGGTAAGATTCTTGAAATGACTGAGCCCCAGCCTCATGAGGTTATGGCCAAGGAAACCGCCTATTTGATTACCAACATGATGGAGGACGTCGTGCAGAGGGGCACCGGGCAGGCGGCGAAAAATTTGGGACGTCCGATCGCCGGGAAAACCGGCACGACCAATGACTACATCAATGCCTGGTTTATCGGTGGAACCCCGAATTTGGTGACCGGCGTCTATGTCGGCTTTGACGACCGCCGCTCACTCGGAGAGAGTGAAACGGGAGCCCGTTCGGCTTTACCGATCTGGGTCGCGTTCATGAAAGAGGCGCTCAAGCAGCTGCCCGTCGTCCCATTTGAAATTCCCGACGGGGTGACCTTCGTGAAGGTCGATGCCGCTACAGGACTCCTTGAGTCGGAGCAAGAAGGAGAAGGGCAGAAGGGCACGGTTGAGCTCTTTGCGAAAGGAAGTGAGCCGACCCAGGCGGCCCAGCGCCGGCTGGATCCGACGGATTTCTACAAGTTGGATCAGATTCCCGAGGGGCAACCGGCTGTAGACGGCAACTAGTCACCGCGTGACTATGTTTTTGAATCCTGATATTCCTCGTGCCAAGCCATCTGAATCGTTTCCAAAATCTTCTCGTTCGATTTTTTGGGATCGTCCCTAAATTCCGGCAGTGCCACGATCCAGGTATGCATGTCGGTGAAGCGTACGGTGAGCGGATCGGTCTCAGGGTGTTCTTCTACCAGCCGGATGGCGATTTCTTCGGCATCTTGCCACTTCAAGTCCATTAACAACTCCTTGGTATCTCGTCGTTCGTGAAGCGTGAAGCGCGATATGAGATACGCTTCACAGGCAGGCTTCACGTCACCTCAGTGACCTTCTTGCCCTGGAGTCCCCGCTTGAGAGAATCATCCAGCATCACGACGTTCAAATGCTTCGCAGCCTGTTCGAGATCCGCCATGCGCGCCCGGATGGCACGGTGATCTGTCCCGTCTTTTGCGGTGGACAACTGAGACAACACGGCGCGGACGGCATCGGCTTCCTCATGCGCCACCAGATGTCCGGCCTCCGCCAAGGACCTAGCGGTCGCCTTGATCAACGCTTCAGCGTCTAAACGCGCTTCGATCAGCTTCCGGGCGCCGATGTCCTCCGCAGCAAACTTGAACGAATCCTCGATCATCCGTTCCACTTCCGTGTCGGCTAATCCGTAGGAAGGTTTGACCTCGATCGATTGACTTTGACCCGTCCGCATGTCCGTCGCCGTGACGTTCAAAATTCCGTTGGCATCGATTAAAAACGTCACCTCGATGCGCGGGACGCCGGCCGGGAGGGGCGGTACTTTCAGCCGGAATCGTGCCAGGCTGCGATTGTCTTTGACGAGTTCGCGTTCCCCTTGCAGGATATGGATGTCTACGCCCGTCTGACCGTCGACGTAGGTCGTAAACATTTCCTTGGCGCTCGCCGGAATGGTCGTGTTCCGGCGGATGAGGCTGCTCATGACGCCGCCCATCGTTTCGATGCCGAGAGACAGGGGCGTCACGTCCAACAACAACATGTCTGTCGTTCCGCCGCTGAGAATATCCGCTTGTACCGCTGCGCCCAACGCGACGACTTCGTCCGGGTTCAGATGGCAATGCGGCGGCTTCCCGAAGAGGGCCTCCATGCGATGCCGAACCAGCGGCATGCGGGTGGAACCTCCGACCAAGACCACTTCATCGATGTCTTTGGGAGTGAGCCCGGCGTCCTTTAACGCCATACGACAGGGGGCCAAGGTACGCTCGATTACACCGATCGCCAAGGATTCGAGCTGATCTCGCGTCAGCTCTCTGGTGAAGCGCCCTTTGTCTTCAGGTAACTCGATCGCGACCTCGGTTTTCAGCTCGTCGGACAAACGGATCTTGGCCCGCTCCGCTTCCAGCCGGACAGACTGCATGTGATCGGGATAACCGTTTATGTCGATTCCTTCGCGCGTCCGGATTTCCGCAACAAAGAGATCGACTAATAAGCGATCGAGATCGTCTCCGCCAAGGTGTGTATCGCCGTTGGTCGAGAGGACTTCAAAGATTCCATCTTTCAATTTCAGGATCGATATATCGAACGTGCCGCCACCGAAATCATAGACGGCGATGGTACCTTGCGTGTTTTTCTGAAGTCCGTAGGCCAGAGAGGCGGCGGTCGGCTCATTGATGATCCTCAAGACCTCCAACCCGGCAATAAGGCCCGCGTCTTTGGTCGCCTGTCGCTGGCTGTCGTTGAAATAGGCCGGCACGGTGATGACGGCTTTGATAATGCTTTCGCCGAGGTGGGCTTCCGCGCGCAACTTCAATTCCTTGAGGATCATGGCGGAAATCTGCGGCGGCGAGTAACTCTTTGGCCCCAATCGGATCCGGATGACACCGCCGCTTTCGGTGAGGTGGTAGGGGAAATAGCGGAGTTCGTCCTCGACATCGGCCAATCCCTTTCCCATGAAGCGCTTCACCGAATAGACGGTACGCTCGGGATTCCGCGTTAAATGCTCCTTCGCCGAATCTCCGACGATCATTCCATTATCGGTCAAGGCAACGACCGAAGGCACCATCGTCCGACCGTGGCGATCCGGGACGACACAAGGCTGGCCGTCCTTCATGTATGCAACCAGCGAATTGGTTGTGCCCAGATCGATGCCGACTATCCGTGCCATATCAAAGATGCTGAAAAATGTTTCGACTTCGTTCTCGGTCGTTTTGCCCACTCGACGTACGGAAAAAGCACGCCTCGTGGTCTAACACTGGGCGCTCACCGACTCGCGCCCTAACGTAAGGATTTAGGACACTGCCGGCTCACCGACTCGCCGGCGCGCACAAACGTGGCGCTCTTTCTTCATCGCGCCGTGCGCCTCATTATTCTTCGCATCGCGAACCTCCCTGCGGCCTCGTTGGAAGCGCTTTTGAGCATCTATGAAAGATGCCGACGGCAGAGAGTCTGGTAATGGTGTCACGATTTGTTTCAGGCGATTGTTGCCGCCAGATCATTGACGATATTGTTGATATAGGTCCGATGCGACAGGAGATCGCGCATCTGCTTCAGGATGTTGTCCCGTTCCACCCTCGCTTGGGCCGTGGCTTTACCGGCGTCTTGTAACTTGTCCCAATCGGCGAACAGCCGTCGAAGTTGAGACTCCATCTCTTCCTTGCGTCGCTCCAACGCGTCCTGTTCGGTCTGAAGAACGGCACGAAGCCGGCGGCCCTCGGCCGAATCACGATCCGACGCCCGATACCCCTCCAAAGTATCTTGGAGCTCCAGGATCTCTTCAAAGAGATCGGCCGGGGGGGATGTTCTGATGTCTTTGACCGAGCCGGTTTCCAAGGCCAATAAGTATTCCGCACGTTGAATGGGATCACGGAGCGTGCGGTAGGCGGTATTGAGGACGGCGGCGTTGCCGAGGCTGATGGTCTGTTCGGCCGGAGTTTTCGTCTGATAAAAGTCAGGATGGAATGTCCGACTCAGTTCGTAGAATTTGGCCTCCAGTTTCTTCGGATCGAGCATGAGGCGCCGTGGAAATCCCAGGCAGGTGAAATAGTCGGTTTCCTTCGAGACAGGCTGAACTTTTACGCATCGTTCACAGAAGTATTCTCCCGTCACTTCCGACTGACAATGCCAGCACATGCTCCTGGCCATCTGCAGCTGGCGACGCGGATCTGAATGAGTTGGTGGTTGATCGTGACTCATGAGCAAACGGGCATGGTGTACGCACCATGCCCGGTCCGTATCTTAGATGATTCAAGTCAGGCTGAGAACGATTCTCCGCAACCGCAGGTTTTGTTGGCGTTCGGGTTGATGAACTTGAAGTTTCCACCCATGAGGTCCTTTTGGTAGTCCAATTGGGTCCCCTGGAGGTAGATCGCGCTCTTGGCATCCACGATCACTTTGACACCGTCGATCTCATAGACTTGATCGTACTGACCGATCTTGTCATCGAAGTTGATCGTATAGCTGAGGCCCGAACAGCCTCCTCCTTTCACCCCGAGGCGAAGGCCGCCTTCCTCGATTCCTTGGACATTGATCAGCCGCTTCACTTCTTTCACGGCTGCATCGGTGAGAGAGATGATCGGAGTCTGAGTCTCGACATTTGTTGTATCCATTGTGTCGCTCCCTTCGTGACCGTTACTTGATGCCGGCCGACTCTGTATCGGTCTTCTTCTGATAATCGGCCAACGCGGCTTTAATGGCATCTTCCGCGAGAACCGAGCAATGAATTTTAACCGGGGGGAGGTTCAATTCCTGCACAATGTCCGTATTCTTGATCTTCTGGGCTTCCTCGATCGTCTTCCCTTTGAGCCATTCGGTGGCCAGGCTTGAGCTGGCGATCGCCGATCCGCAGCCGAAGGTCTTGAACTTGGCATCGACGATCGTATCGTTCTGCACCTTGATTTGCAGCTTCATGACGTCGCCGCACTCCGGAGCTCCCACCATTCCGGTACCCACTCCCTCTTCGTCCTTCTTGAAGCTACCCATGTTTCGGGGGTTGTTGAAATGATCGACGACTTTATCGCTGTATGCCATGGTGTCCTCCGAAATATACGATTGTGTTCAAGTTAGTGCGCCGCCCATTGAACGGATTTCAGGTCAACCCCTTCTTTCGCCATTTCATACAGCGGGGACATCTCCCGCAACTTGGTCACGACCTCAATAACCTTCTTGATCGTATAGTCAATCTCGTCATCGCTGTTGAAACGACCCAAACCGAAGCGGATCGAAGAGTGAGCGAGCTCCGTCCCGACGCCGAGAGCGCGCAACACATATGAGGGTTCCAGCGTGGCTGATGTGCAGGCGGAGCCGGATGACAGCGCGATGTCCTTCATGCCCATGAGCAGCGACTCTCCCTCGACGTACGCGAACGAAATATTGAGATTGCCCGGCAAACGATTCGTCGGGTGGCCGTTGAGGTAGCTTTCCTCAAGCGCCGCCATAATATCGGTCTGAAGGCGGTCACGCATTTTGGCCAGCCGCGTCGCTTCCGCCGTCATTTCCTGCTCGCAAATTTCACAAGCCCTGCCGAATCCCACAATCAAAGGAACCGGCAAGGTGCCGGATCGCATGCCTCGTTCATGGCCCCCTCCGTCCATCTGAGCGGCGATGCGTACGCGGGGGTTCCTCTTTCTGACATACAGGGCACCGACCCCCTTGGGTCCGTAGATTTTGTGGGCGGTGAACGACATGAGATCAATGCCCATGGCTTGGACATCGACCGGTATTTTGCCGACGCCCTGGGCGGCATCGCAATGAAACAGCACCCCTCTTGCTTTCGCGATCTTGCCGATTTCTTGGATAGGATTGATCGTGCCGATTTCGTTGTTGGCCAACATGACGGAGATCAAGATCGTCTTGTCGGTGATGGCATTCTGCACATCTTGCGGGTTGACCATGCCGTATTTATCGACCGGCAGATAGGTCACGGTCGCCAGCCCCTTGGCTTCAAGGGACTTGGCTGTATCCAGCACCGCCCGATGTTCGGTGGACGACGTAATGATGTGGGACCCTTTCTCCTTGTACATCTCCAGGACGCCCTTCAACGCCAGGTTGTTCGATTCAGTGGCCCCGCTGGTAAAGACGATTTCTTTGGAGTCGGCCTTGATCAACTTCGCGATTTGTTTGCGCGCCTGTTCCACCGCTTCTTCCGCGGCCCAGCCGAAGGCATGATTACGACTGGCGGCGTTACCGAACTT
>CAYXKP010000203.1:0-7193 GCA_964465695.1 uncultured Nitrospira sp. | reverse complement strand
GGATCGGAAGTCGAGACAAGAAACACGTTCACGGCCCTCGTCTTTCCGGGCGTCCGGCTGACCTTGGCCAGTTCCCGGCGATTGAGCAATGAATTGATCAACGACGATTTGCCCACATTGGAGCGCCCCACGAAGGCAATCTCGTGAAGGCGATCGGACGGAAATTGTTCGGGAGTGACACAACTTTTGATAAACTCGGCTGCGAAGATTTTCATGACGTTAGGTATTCGATGGATTCGAGACGGAAAGCGAACCGGAGTCCCACCTTTCTGCGCCACTACACTTACGATCCTCCTCCGTCCAAGTCAACCGGACGGCGCAGGGCGGCTCGTTTTGTTGTCTGGATCACCGTGCTCGTCGGACTTCTCCTGAGCATCCTTGCGCTGAGCTGGCTCAGCACCCTTCCCGACACCGAGTTGCTTGCCAGGATCAACCCGACATCGACGGCGCTCATGGACCATCGGCTGGCGAAAGCGGCCGAACAGGGACGCACCGTCAAGCGACAATGGATCTGGACACCCCTGAGCCGGATCGTGCCGGAGTTGCAACGCGCCGTGATCGCGGCCGAGGACGCCTCATTCTTCGTCCATGAGGGGTTCGACTGGGAAGGCATTCGCGACGCCGCGCTGTACAATCTCGAAGCGGGTGAACTCAAACGAGGCGGGAGCACCATTACGCAACAGCTGGCGAAAAATCTGTATCTGTCCTCCGAGCGCTCGCTGTTCCGCAAGGCCCGCGAGGCCTTGATCACACGCTCGCTCGAACACCGGCTGACCAAGACACGGATCCTCGAACTGTATCTCAATGTCGCGGAATGGGGCCGCGGCGTGTACGGAGCCGAAGCCGCAGCTCGCCATCACTTCGGAAAATCCGCCTCCGAGTTGACTGCGGACGAAGCGGCCTGGCTGGCCGCCATCTTACCCAGCCCCCAACGATACGACCCGCTCAGAAAAACGACTTTCCTGACACGCCGGCACGAACGCATCCTTCGATGGATGGATAAGGTGTCGATCCAGCGGGTCCATCGGTAATCATTGCATTGCAGCGATATGCCGATTTGGTTAGGCATGCCGCCGCATGCCGTATCATGAAGGGGGTGTAGTGAGTAGCCTCATACCAATTGAACGAATTGAGCGGACGATTCTTCTCATCAGAGGTCACAAGGTTATTCTGGACCGAGATCTGGCCTCTTTATATGGAGTTGCCACGAGAGATCTGAACAAGGCCGTTACTAGAAATCTCGAACGGTTCCCGGACGATTTCATGATGCAGCTCACGAAGTCGGAGTTCAGCAACTTGAAGTCCCAATTTGGAACATCAAGTTGGGGCGGCGTCAGGAAGTTGCCCAGGGTGTTTACCGAGCAAGGTGTCGCCATGCTTTCCAGTGTGCTGCGGAGCAAACGGGCGGTACAGGTCAACATCGAAATTATGCGGACCTTCGCGCGTCTACGGCAAATGATCGCCTCAAATAAAGAGCTCGCACGCCGTCTGGTCGAGCTGGAAAAGAAGTATGATCGTCAATTCAAAGTGGTCTTCGATGCCATCCGGGAGCTCATGGCGCCTACAAAAACTCCCGTTCGTCGGATTGGGTTTCAACGAGACGGGGCTAAATGAAAAGACGGCGCATGGCTCACAAAGCCTAGTAGCGCCATTAGTCCGTCGATTCACCGCCTGTATCACCCACCTCCGTAAAGTCCTGTTCCCCGAAGATGGCCGATTCGTAGGTGTAGTGTTTGAATTCGAGCAGGTTGTGGGACGGGTCTTCCAGAAAAAATGTCCGGTGCTCGATGCGCGTCCCGGGAAATCGAACGCGCGGCTGTTGATAGAACGTAAGCCCTTTTGCCTTGGCCCGATCCGCCAGAGTCTGCCATTCCTGTTCTGACAGAAAGATCAGCCCAAAATGACGCGGGTAAATTCCCTTTTGTTTCGAGGATTCATCGGGCACGACGTGCGCGACGAGCTGATGACCGGCCAAACCCAGCGTAACCGCGTGTTTAGACCGCCGCCCGACGGTACAACCTAGGCCGTCCACATAGAATCGAAGCGTGGCTTCTACGTCGTGAATCGGAAAGGCGAGATGAAAGATGGTTCGAGACATTGTTCACCTAAATAAAATACACATAATTTTGAAACTTCAGAGAATTCCTTCTAGCTTCACTAGATCGCAATGCACATTACAACGACCAGACACGGTTCAAATACTGTTTGTCATTTCTTATGATGTCAGGTTTAAATTCTGAGAGTGCCTTAATAGCCTTCGTGGTGATGTAATCAAGGTCATCAGAAGTTGTAATGCTAACTAGAGGAAACGGCACAACGCTGATCGATTGAATCTGATTTTCCACCCCTTCACCAGCTAATGTGGACGGCCAGGGAGACTCAAAGCCCAAGAAAGTTTCATCGATCCGTGGTCTTAGGACGCACATTCTAATAGTTTCAGCAATCTTCGGTGCCACTTTCCATTCCTCCCATTTCCCTCCATCTTTAAGATCAGCGCGATAAAAATAGGCTGAAGGTACCCAAGGTTGCTCCCCCGATGGATCGGTTTGGAAGAAACAAATATAGAAACCATATTGAACTTTAATTTGGCCTATAGAAGAATTTTTTTCAGCAAAGGCTAGTTTGTAAAACTTTGGCATATGAGCTCCTCGTTGGTCGGACCACGAGGAGTGCTGAACCGTAACTGGGCGACCATAGTTCCAGAATGTAATCTCCCATCCACGATCTTGAACAAGGTTGGCCACCCCCTCAGTCAGCAGTATGAGTTGCGCAAAATACCTTTGAGCATCGTAGTAAAACTTCGCAACGTGGACGCCTTTTTCGACAACCAGGTTATTTTCCATCTCAACCCTCCAAGTAATTCGCCGGCCTATTTATTGGAACACCATGAGGTGACAGGACAATGAATGGCGGTACGGCATTCGGAATGTTATGAATTCGTATCGGAATATTTCTTGGAGTTTGGTAGAGCCTGTTCTGAAACATGATTTTTGGTTTACTGGGAACCGTACCAAGGTGGAACTCCATCCTTGAGAACCGGCCAAACCCCTTCCTTTCGCACAAACTCAGGAGGTCGCGTACAATTATCCTTTCTCGTTCAGAAAGCTGTGCTCCACCCTCATAGGAAATACGTAGGATCGCGGGAAGGTCATGCCAGCTCAGCCAATAGATCTCTGTGTCGTTGAGTCCTTCCAAATCAGAACGTTGTCGAACTCTAGAAAGAACTTCATTTGGGTAAATTCGATCAGCTGTTAGAAAGATCTGGACCCTTCGGCGCTGAGGATAGACCTTCTTCATGCCACGCATCTGACGAACTAATTGATTGTGTGATTCTTCACGGGTGGAAGATTCATTCCGATCGGGGCTTCCTTGTCTTAAGGAATGCTCCCCTTCCCTCGACGGAAATTCTGGATAATCGTCGCTGCTCAACCCACTGTAATATTTTGCCTCAATGCAGATCACGCACTCTTTGTGCCCATTCAACTCCAGTTTGAGCAATATGTCTGGCTCTGCAGCGTCAACCCAAGGCCAGAAAAGAATTTCCTTCAATCTCGCACCCATAAAATTGTCAGGATGGTGTCGTTTCAACTCGCTGCTCAAAAAGTAACTTGACACCAAGTACGGCAAAAGAGCAGCGCTGGAATCAAGGTAGCGCAGAGAGCCAAAAACATCGCCAGTCAACTGATCCTCAAGCCGATCTGATAGGTTCGAACCTGTCGATGCGATCTTTCCATGAATTTCCGCAATCATTGTTGTTGCCCGATTTCTTAGCGATTAAATATGTGCTCTGAACTCCAATTACACCAATTCTATTTTTTGGCCGGAGTAGATACTCCACAGTTTCAAATCGGTCAACACCTCATTATCTATTCTTACTCGATGTTCGAATGGCAAAACCCAACTGCCTCCCGTTCCTCCATCGACTCTCCCGGCTTCGAGGCCTCTTTCCGCTGCATCCGGAGGGTCTCCACACTCTTGAGCAAATGATCGTCGTTCGGCGGCAGGTCGTCATGCGTGCATTCGAGCAATGCGCTCACGACAATTTCTTGGACATAGGCCATTGAAAACCCTTCGGACCGTCGAGCCGTCGTCTCAAGCGCCGATTCGGAAAAGAATGTTCCTCCTTTCTTGCACAGAAGTTCAAGACGTTGTTCGTACTTCGGCAGGTCAAACCGCCAGACTCGATCGAACCGGCTTGGACGGTGGATTAGCGCTGGGTCCAGTTTGTCCGGTTGGTTACAGGTTGCAATCACCAGCACCCCGTTCAGTGTTTTGAGTCCATCCAACAGGTTCAAGAAGTGGGACAGCGAGACGCCTTCGGCTTGGACCATCCGATCCAAATCCTCCAGCAAGACGACCGCCGGCGTACACTCCTCGGCTAACTCTAAGGCACTACGAAGCATGGCATCATTCACATCCGCTGTCCCCTGCACGGAGATGAACTTCGCAGGCGTGTTGGATGCCATCGCCTTGAGCGTGAACGTTTTCCCGCAGCCTGGTGGCCCGGCAAACAAGAACCCTCGACGGTGCGGAATGCCCAAGTTCGCGTACCGCTCCCGTCCGGCAAAAAAGCCTTCCACATTCATCTTGATGTCCAGGACCATGTTGGCGGGTAGCACCACCTCATCCCAAGAAATCGCAGGAATCGAGATGTTGACGCCGTTAACGACGTAGATCTCTTCCCTTTTACCCTTGCGCCTGACTCGACCATACCTATTCAGAACGAGGAGCAGATCTCGAAAAGCGGCAAGAGACTTGGTTGCGACGAAATAGATATACGTGCACCCCCTACCCAGCATAAGCATGAACACGTGACAGTGAATATCGTGGCCCTTCCAGATCAATTCAATGGTTCCTCGCCATTCGTAGGCATTGGCTTCTTCGGATGCACCGTTTACCATGCCTACTTCTGGCACCGCACTCGTGGGTGTCGACAGAAAGACTTCCGCCTCAACGAGCGGAATAGCCGTGCAACGTGTTATTGCAGCCGGGTGCCACTCTCGGAGGCAATCCACTAGGTAGTTCAGCGACATTTGCTGAGCCGCAACGCTGCTGAATTCATGAACGGCCCAGCCTGCCTCGTGCGGGTGCGCGGCAAGAAATCGATCGCTTATTCTCTGGAGATACAGGGACTCACTCATGGTTTCCTCCTTCCCATGTGCGAGGGCAACCCTAACACGGGGGTGTGACAGAATAGGTCTCTGGAGGCTGGAGAGGGCTAACGGGAGGATCGATATGCTTGGGCGGCGGCAGTCAATTGGCTGGAGACTTGGTCAATCAACGCTTGCGGACCCAGCACCTTTGCCGCCGGGCCGAAGGACAGCACCCAGGCGGTCAGTTCGTCGAGGCCGCCGCAACGCATGGTCAGAATGACGGAACCGTCCTTCTGAAGCTCGATCGTCTGCGTCGGATGCCAGCTTCGTTCTTTGACGAAATAGGCCCACTCCGGCGCAATCCAGATTTTCACTTCCTGCGGAGACTCTTCGATCAACCCGAAGGCACGGTCGAGGCGGTCTGCAAGAGAAACAGACCGGGGGAGCTCGAACGTGTCTTCAGTGACCGTGACGGTCTTGATTCGTTCCAGCGCGAACATTCTCAGCTCTCCCGCTTGATGGGAATACCCAATGAGATACAGGCCATACTGGTACAGGATCAGCCCATAGGGATCCACCTTGTAATCTTGGGGGCGTTCTCCCGGCTTCCGGTATCCGTGCAGAACAACCGTGAGCTGGCGAAGCAGTGCCTTCCGTGCGGATTCGATCACCTGCCTGTGATCGGCATAGGGCCGGACCGGCCGCTGGAGAGGCGCAAAAGTGGTTACGATGCGTTCAAGATGATTTCTGACCTTATCCGGAAGGCCCGCTTCGACTTTCCGGATGACCGCCTCCAGATCCTCAACGAACGGCGTGCCTTTCAAATAGGCAAGATGGCTCTGGGCCAGATGGAGAGACATAAGCTCGTACGGCGACACAGCCACCTCCAGCCCCTTGAAGCCGGGAGGAAGTCTCCACTTCCCATCGTCTTGTTCCAACGGGTAACCGGAATCTTCCACCTGCCGAAGATCTCGGTGGACCTGGCGTTTCGTGACATGCAGCTCATCGGCCAATTCGCCCACCGTCGCTCCCCCACGGAGCCGGCGAAGCATGACCGTGATGCGCACGACTTGGCTGTAGCGGGTGGGTTTCCGACCTTTACGAGGAACCATGGCGAGCCTCTGCTATCGGAAGGAATCTTCGACTTCGGGGATTCCGCGTCCTGCCCAGTACCCGGCCATCATGTGCGGGGTGGAATGTCGAATGGTGAATCGTCCTTGAGGCGTGAGGACCAGGCATCCCGCAGATCCGTCGATCCGAGCGACCAGCTTCTGCAACACGAGCCGCGCCGCGGAGGCCGGGGGGGTTCCCTGAGCCAGACGATCACAAATCTCTTTGGCCACCGCCAAGCGAATGATGCTTTCGCCCCATCCTGTCATCGAGACCGCGCCGCTTTCATTATCGGCATACAACCCGCAGCCGATGATCGGCGTATCCCCGACGCGGCCCGGTAGCATGTACTTGATTCCGCCGGTCGAGACGCCGGCGGAGACTGTTCCCGTTCGGTCGAGCGCCACGGCGCCCACCGTGCCGTGGTTTTTCCGATTGTGTGCGGTTTTTCGGAGGGCCGTTTCGTAGGAAAACCGGAGCGGCTTGCCTATGAACGGTTGACGCTCCATCTTGAAACACTTTGCGAACTTCGTCGCCATCGGCCCCACGAGCAAGACATGATCCGTTTCTTCCATCACGCGTCTCGCGGCGCTGATTGGATGCATGATGCCTTCGATTGAAGCCACCGCACCGGCCCGCAAGCCGTCGCCTTCCATGATGGACGCATCCATCCGCCGCACTCCGTCCAGCTGGAGCAGCGCTCCGTTGCCCGCATTGAACAGTCCGCTGCGTTCGAGCACGCGAATGGTCTGCTCCACCGCCATAAGCGCTTCGCTGCCACGATCCAGGAAATGGTAGCCGACCTGCAAGGCGGCACGTAAACAGGCGGCTTGCGGCGGGGTCATTGCGCGAGAGCCGGCGCCCCCATGCGCGAGGATGATAGGACGGACGAACTTCAATTCAAGAGCAGATCCCGGGTCTTCCGGTAGGCGGGATTCTGCATGCGATCCAGATCAGACCGCACAAACCCCAGACCCGTCACACACAGTT
>CAYXKP010000202.1:0-7210 GCA_964465695.1 uncultured Nitrospira sp. | reverse complement strand
AGATGCTCGGACATGAGCATTTCGGCCTACATCATCGCCTACAACGAGGCCAAGAAGATTACCGATACCATCAACAGTGTGTTGTGGGCCGACGAAATCATCGTGGCCGATTCGGCCAGTACCGACGAGACCGCTCGGATCGCGCAGGATTTGGGGGCTCGCGTCGTCCAGATTCCGTTCCAGGGATTCGGCCATTTACGAAATCAAGCCGTCAAAGCTTGTGCGCACGAATGGATTTTCAGTCTCGACACGGACGAGCAGTGCACGCCGGAAGTCCGGGATGAAGTTCTCATGATCCTTTCCGGCATTCCCGCGCACGACGCGTATCTTGTGCCGAGGCGAAATTATTTCATGGGACGCTGGATCAGACATTCCGGCTGGTACCCCAACTTCCGTCAACCACAATTGTTTCGGAAAGGGTCCATGCAATACGTGGAATCGCCGGTCCACGAGGGGTATGAATTACTGTCGGCCAAACCGGTCGGCCGGCTGGAGCATGCGATTTGGCAGATCCCGTTCAGGGATTTTGAAGAGGTCGTCAAGAAGGCCAACCGGTATTCGTCGCTGGGGGTGCTGAAACTCGCCGATCAAAAAGTGACGATGGGGACGGCGTTATTCCATGGCATCTGGTCGTTCCTCAAGCATTACATCGCGAAGAGAGGGTTTCTGGACGGGTGGCCCGGGTTTGTCATTGCCCTCGGCAATTTCGAGGGAACGTTTTATCGGTATGCCAAGCGGTTCGAACAGCAAGAGATGTGGTCGCTTCCCAAACAACCGCCCCTTCGCCGCCGCGACTCACTACCGAAATGAAGACAGCGGTGATCGTGACCACATACAATCGTCCTGATGCGCTCGCGGCTGTACTGGACGGCTACTGCAGCCAAAGCGATCGTGATTTTTGGCTGGTGGTCGCAGATGACGGATCGAAGGAGGAGACGACTGAAATCGTGCGGCAATTTGCACGGCGCACGCCGTTCACGCTGACGCATGTTCGGCATGAGGACCGGGGGTTTCGCGCCGCCGCCATCCGCAATCGTGCCGTCTCGTCGACGGACGCCGACTATATCGTCTTCACGGACGGAGACTGTGTTCCACCCATCAATTTCGTGAAGGCCCATAAGGAACTGGCGGAGCCCGGCTATTTCCTCGGCTCCAACCGTGTCTTACTGGATGAAGCCTTCACGAGCCGAGTGCTGCGCGAGCGACTTCCAATTCACGATTGGCGCTGGCTGGATTGGGCGAGCGCGTGGTTGCGACGCGATGTGAATCGCCTTCTGCCGCTGATGGCGTTTCCCGATTGGCCTTTCCGCAAGTGGTCACCGGATCGATGGGAGGGAATCAAGACTTGCAACCTCTCTGTCTGGCGGAGCGACTTAGTTCTAGTCAACGGCCTTGACGAATCATATGAAGGCTGGGGACTGGAAGATTCCGATCTGGTGATCAGGCTCCTCCATGCAGGGGTCAGACACAAGAATGCTCGATACGCCGCGCCGGTGTTTCACCTGTGGCATCAGGAGCAGGATCGACGGCATCTTTCTGACAATCAGAGACGACTGGACAGTTTGTTGCAGTCGACTAGGATCCGGGCCGCCGTCGGACTCGATCAATATGGTTCTACGTGGGAACGACGTGGCGAGTCGTTCGCGGCAGGTAAGGCGATATAGGCCGATGGTTTCATCACCGATTGCTATCGGGACATCAGAGAGAATGCTCTCGCCGTGCCCGCAAATAAGTGGCATGACGCTCTAAATCCAATGTTGGCACCAGTCTCAGAGAACCGTTTGTTTTACCGGTGTCCTCTCGGCTGTAGCGACGACTTGCAGACGAGTGCGATTACCTTATCCGAAGGACCGCTGCTTCGATGTGCGATGTGCGGCCAACTCCTCAGCAGTTGTACCCGTGGACAATACGAGCAAGCGTTGAAGAAGTGGGACACCGCGAGCGGTACAACACCGGAGGGTCAATCGGCTGCTCGCTTTCGGCGGGTGACTGAGCGGCGATTGCGTTATGCGCTCCGTCTGCTGGGTCGGTTGTCTCCTCCACCGCTTCGTCTGCTCGACGTAGGCTGCTCCAGCGGAGCATTGCTTGCCGTTGCGGCCAAGTTGGGATTCTTGCCAAGCGGCGTCGAAATAGCGAGCCAAGCCGCTGAGACGGCTCAGCGTGCAGGCTTTGAGGTATTTTGCGGCCTGCTCCATGAAGCACACTTTGCTGATGAGGCGTTTGATGTCATCACGGCGTTTGAGCTTATTGAACATCTGAACGAGCCCCTTCTCCTTCTGCGCGAATGCCATCGGATCTTGAAGCCGGAGGGTGTCCTCATTATTAATACCCCGAACGCTGCAAGTTGGACAGCCTCCGTCATGAAGGAACGATGGGACGGTTTTAGTCTGACCTCAATGGGCGGTCACGTTAGTTTCTTTTCTCCTCGGTCGCTCGCACATCTTGCCGACCAATGTGGATTTCGAGTGGAACGCCTTGAAACCAGGCGTGTTCGGTTTGTGGAGTCAGACCAAGCATCGATGATCGTTTATCGCGCCTTCAAAGTGTTGGGAGAGGCTCTCAACATCCCGGCAAGCCTTCTGAATATGGGTCATGATATGCTGGTATTTATGAGAAGGGTGTGAATGAAGCGGGAAATACGGAGCGCATTGGTCGTGTGTACACGTCGTATCGGCGATGTGCTCTTGTCCACGCCCGTCGTGCGTTCGCTCAAGGCGGCGTCGCCCGATCTGACGATCGATATGCTCGTGTTCGAAGGGACCCAGGATATTGTATCGGCCAATCCTGATATCCGGCGAATTTGGACGATCGCCGAACGTCCTCCGATTGCGGCCCATCTGAAATTACTCCGCTCGATGTGGCGTCGCTACGACCTCGCCTTGTCGGTCTTGGCGGGCGATCGTCCGACTTTTCACGCCTGGGTGGCCGGGCGTTATCGTGTGGGCACTCTCCTGGCGGACGGCAAGTCGTGGTGGAAACGAAAGCTGCTCCATGAGTGGGTTCCGTTTGACAACCTGCATACCCATACGGTCGTCATGAATCTCAGGCTGCTGGCACCCTTGGGAGTCCCACCGCTGGCGACCCCCGTGGTCGGCTGGCGGCATGAGGACGAGGCATCCGTTCGTGGGGTGCTTCCGGGGATAGCCGATGATCAACGATACGCCGTCTTGCATGTTTCACCGAAGTTTGCCTACAAGACCTGGTCGGTAGCCGGTTGGGTCGCACTTGGGCGGAAGTTGATCGATCAGGGACTCCTGGTCGTGGTGGCAGGAGGGGCGTCGGATCAACGATCCTACAGTGAGGAAGTGGTCAAGAATCTCCCGGCTGCGGTAGACCTGGTCGGTCGTATGACGTTGCCGGCGCTCGGGTATCTGCTCAGCCGTGCAGCCGTGTATATCGGAACCGATACCGCCGTAAGTCACATGGCGGCGGCCGTCGGTGCGCCGACGGTCGTTCTATTCGGCCCCTCGAATCCGGTGAAATGGGGCCCGTGGCCGAAGGACTTTCCAGCCACGGCTCGAAGTCCGTGGAAAACCCATGGATCGCAACGATTGGAGAATGTCTACCTGCTTCAGGGAGAAGGAGACTGCGTACCGTGCTTGGGAGAAGGCTGTGACCGCCATATCAACAGTTTGAGCGAATGCCTGCAACAGTTGCCCGTGCATCGTGTCATCCAAGCCGTCGAGGCGATGTTGGCCGAGCATGAGGTCCGAGTCCGGGCCACAGGGTGCGCATGAAACAGCCGGCTGCCAGACTTTTCTACTCCATTGCGGGACGATACGGGAACGTGGTTCTCGACTACCGATCGTCTCTCGTCGTCGGCGCGCAGCTGATCTTGATCCTTGCGGCCAATCTTTCCGCGTTTGCACTGAGATTCGATGCGGATATTCCTCTCGAATATCGACGGATCATGTGGGATCACATGCCCGCCGTATTGCTGATATTCAGCGCCGGGTTATGGGCCTTTGGGATTCAGCGAGGATTGTGGAGATATGTCGGCCTTCACGATCTGGGCAAGATTCTCGCGGCCTCTCTGACCAGCGCCGCGGTGTTTTATGGAATGATCCATCTCATCGGCGGTATTACGCAGTATCCCCGATCCGTGATAATTTTGACCGGTCTGTTGAACGGATTGTACTTGGCTGGCATCCGCTTGGCCGTACGGGGGTTTCGGGAGTGGCTCCAGGTCATCGACCCCGGCGCGCGTCGCGTTTTGATCGTCGGTGCCGGAAATGCGGGCGAGCTGTTGGTGCGGGATATGTTGTCCGATTCAAACTATAACTGCCGTCCGGTAGGGTTCGTGGACGACGATCCCATCAAACGCAATAAAAAGATTCATGGGATTCCGGTCGTGGGGACGATCGCCGATACCAGAAAGGCGGCCGACAAGCTGGGCGCCCAAGAAATCATCGTCGCCATTCCCTCCTCTTCGACGGCGGTGAAACAGAAAATACTGGCGGCCTCAGAAGGCTGCACGGTCCCGATTAAGACTTTGCCGAGCGTCAAGCGTCTGCTGGGGGATTCGGTCTTGCTTCAGCAAGTCAGGCCGATGAATTTGGATGATCTATTGCAGCGTGAGCCGATTCAGACGACTGGCCGTGAATTGCATCCTTTCATCATCGGGAAGACGCTGCTCGTCACCGGAGCGGGAGGTTCGATCGGATCGGAATTATGCAGGCAAATCGCCCGACACAAGCCTCACGTCTTGGTGCTGTTCGACCGTTACGAGAACGCGCTCCATTCACTTCTGCTGGAGCTGCGAGCGGACTTTCCGGAGATCACGATACGTCCCTTCATCGGTGATGTGACCGTGCTCGACCGCGTATCGGAAGTGTTCCGCCGGACCGGTCCCGATATCGTCTTCCATGCTGCCGCGCACAAACATGTTCCCCTCATGGAGCTGAACCCCAAAGAGGCGATCCGCAACAATATCTTCGGGACCCGCCTGATAGCCGAAGTGGCCCTGAAAACAGGCGTCGACCGATTTGTGCTGATCTCCACGGATAAGGCCGTCAATCCATCAAGCGTCATGGGAGTCACCAAGAGAATCGCTGAACATTTGGTGCAGGAGTTCAACCACACCGGCCTCACGAAATTTACGGTCGTGCGGTTCGGCAACGTGTTGGGCAGCAACGGGAGCGTGGTACCTCTCTTTTCCGAACAGATCCGGAGAGGCGGTCCGGTGACCGTGACCCATCCGGAGATCAAGCGGTTCTTCATGACGATTCCGGAGGCGGTACAGCTGGTTCTCCAAGCGAGCGTGATGGGACGGGGAGGAGACGTGTTCGTTCTGGACATGGGCGAACAGATCAAAGTGGCCGATCTGGCCAGAAACATGATCGTGTTGGCCGGTCTCGTTCCCGGGAAAGACGTCGACATAGTCTTTACGGGGCTTCGGCCGGGAGAAAAGTTGTACGAGGAGCTGTTTGAGAACATCGAGAAGGTTGAGCCGACCACCCATCCCAAGATCCATCGAGCTGTCGGTACTCCTGTTCCGGTCGGGGAGCTGGACGAATGGGTGCGGTCATTGCCGGAGACGCTCTCCACACGCGACGAAGAAGACTTGCTTCGCGATCTCAAGCGACTTGTGCCCAGTTTCCAACCGCACCTCTCTCAAAGCCTGTCGTAGTTTTGCATATCACGTGTTGATTTCCTCCCTTCGTGTTATCGTCAATCCGACTGACTTAACCGACGGCAATCGCTCAGAACAACGGGGAACCACTTTCAAGAGGCAGGTAGAGTCGTGAAAGGCGTTGTGCTGGCTGGCGGGTTGGGGACCAGATTATTGCCTCTCACCAAGGTCACCAACAAACATCTGCTACCCGTTTATGATCGGCCGATGATCTATTACCCGATTCAGACGCTGGTCAATGCCGGTGTGACCGAGATCATGCTGGTGACGGGAGGGGACAACGCGGGTGACTTTTTGAAATTGCTTGGGAACGGAAAAGAGTTCGGGCTGAAACATTTGGACTACACCTATCAGGAAGGCGAAGGCGGTATTGCAGACGCGCTTCGGTTGGCTGAGCACTTCGCCGATGGGGAACCGATTTGCGTCGTGTTGGGCGATAATATCATTCAAGGCAGCGTCGCCAAGGCGGCGGATCGCTTTCGTCGTCAGCAACAGGGGGCCAAAATACTCCTTAAAGAAGTCAAGGATCCGCAGCGGTTCGGTGTGCCGGTTTTGGAGGGTGACCGTGTCATAAAGATTGAAGAGAAACCGCAGCATCCGCGGTCGCCGTATGCCGTCACGGGCATTTATTTTTATGACCCGCAAGTGTTCCGGTTCATCCGATCCCTCAAGCCATCGGCCAGGGGGGAGCTGGAAATTACCGACGTCAACAACGCCTACATCCAGGCTGGAATGCTGACATGGGATCTGCTTCAGGGATGGTGGACGGATGCCGGCACCATCGAGTCTCTCTATCTGGCCAATCGGTTGGTCGGCCGAACCGGCGCCAATAACCTTCAGCTAGCGGCATAGATGCGCATCCTTGTCACGGGCGGCGCCGGGTTCATCGGGTCTCACCTTGTCCGGCGGCTGCTGGCCGACGCACGGCATCACGTCGTCAACCTCGACGCCCTCTGCTATTCGGGGAATCCGGCCAATCTGGCCGCGATACGCGGACAGCGGCGCTATGTGTTCGTCCATGGCGACATTTGCGATGGATCGTTGGTTTCATCCCTGCTGCGCAAATATCGAATCGAAGGCATCATCAATTGCGCGGCGGAGACGCATGTCGACCGTTCGATTCTCAATCCGGGAAGTTTTGCGCGCACCGACGTGGTCGGTACGGGTGTACTGCTTGAAGAAGGGCGACATGCCGGTGTGAAACGGTTCCTCCAGGTCAGCACGGACGAGGTGTACGGCACGGTCGAAGCCGGTCTGTCGACGGAAGAAGACCGAGTTGAGCCACGCAGCCCCTACTCGGCCAGTAAAGCGGGGGGAGATTTTCTTGTGTTGAGTTACTGGACAACCTACCGATTCCCCGTCGTGGTGACGAGGGGTAGCAATACCTATGGCCCCAATCAGTATCCGGAAAAATTCATTCCGCTCTTTGTGACGAATGCGATCGAGGACCAGCTGTTGCCGTTGTACGGCGACGGCCGATACCGTCGTGATTGGCTTGCCGTGGAAGACCACTGTGCCGGGATTGAGCGGGCGTTTTTTCATGGAGAGCCGGGAGCCGTGTACAACATCGGCGGAGGA
>CAYXKP010000201.1:0-7316 GCA_964465695.1 uncultured Nitrospira sp. | reverse complement strand
GAAGGCGGTCTGTCCGGGTATCAGCACGGAAGAGCTGGACCGGATTGCGGAGGAGGCCATACGGGCCAGGGGGGCGGTTCCGGCATTCAAGGGCTACCGGAATTACCCCAAAACCCTCTGTGCATCCGTCAACGAACAGGTGGTTCACGGAATCCCTTCGAAGCGAAAACTGAAGGAAGGGGATATCATCGGGTTGGATCTAGGTGCTATTGTGGGTGGGTTCTATGGAGATTCAGCAATAACGGTGGCAGTCGGCCGGATCCCGGAAGAGACGGAAAAGTTGGTTCAGGTGACGAAAGAAGCGCTCTATCTTGGGATCAAACAGGCTGTGGTCGGCAACCGTTTGACGGACATCTCGAACGCGGTGCAACAACACGTTGAGTCTGCAGGTTACTCGGTCGTTACTGAGTTTGTGGGGCATGGAATCGGTCGGCAACTGCATGAAGAGCCTCAGGTTCCCAACTATGGCAAGCCCGGTCAAGGGCCTCGGCTGCAAGCGGGCATGGTTTTGGCCATCGAACCGATGGTGAACATGGGTCGAAGTGCCGTTCGTGTTCTTGAGGATCGGTGGACCGCGGTCACGGCGGATGGGAGTCTATCCGCTCATTTTGAGCATACGATTGCCGTCCAACCGAGCGGTGCAGCCCGCATTTTGAGTCAATTGCAGAAGATCTAGGTCAGTTGTCAGGAAAGAATACAGCAGGACGTGGCAAAAGAAGACATTATTGAAGTCCAGGGCTCGGTAGCGGAGACGCTTCCTAACGCCATGTTTCGGGTCAAGCTGGATAATGGCCATGTCATATTGGCTCACATCTCGGGGAAAATGCGGATGCATTTCATCCGTATCCTTCCCGGCGATAAGGTCACGGTGGAAATGTCACCATACGATTTGACAAGAGGTCGAATTACCTATCGCTTCAAGTAACGGAGTGGCGAATTGTCATGAAGGTCAAATCATCAGTGAAGCCCATATGTGCCAAATGCAAAGTGGTGCGTCGTCGAGGGGTGGTGCGGATTTTATGCAAAAATCCACGCCATAAGCAGCGACAAGGATGAAGGAGCCTCCATCGACACGGTCGAACTGCGGGATGATATGGCAGGCTTCAACCAGGAAATGGTTGATGAACTAGTGCTCAGTACTCATATGGGGAGGGAGAATGGCACGCATTGCTGGCATTGATTTGCCGCGGAATAAACGAACGGATATAGGGTTGAGCTATATCTATGGAATCGGACGCATGTCGGCCCGGAAGATTCTCAATGAAGCGGGAATCGACGGCGCGATCCGTGTGAAAGACCTGAGCGAAGATAAGATCGTCAAGCTGCGCGAAATCATTGAGCGTGATTATCGGGTCGAAGGCGACCTCCGCAAAGAGGTGTCGCTGAATGTCAAGCGGCTGATTGATACGGGGACCTATCGAGGTTTGCGTCATCGCAAAGGCCTGCCCGTCCGTGGACAACGAACCAAGACCAATGCTCGGACACGCAAAGGGCGGCGTGCAGGTGTCAGCAGCAAGCCGAGGCCGACGGTGACTAAAGGAGCCCCAAGCGCTTAGTCTGTCGAACCAGCGGAGGAATCGCATGAGCGTCAAAAAAGGGAAAAAGAAAGAGCGTCGGATTGTTCAAAGTGGAGTGGCGCATGTTCAGGCGTCCTTCAACAATACGATCGTGACCATCACCGACATGAGCGGCAACACGGTGGTGTGGGCAAGCGCGGGCAATCAGGGGTTCAAAGGATCCAGGAAGAGTACCCCATTTGCCGCACAGCGGGCGGGTGAAGCAGCGGCGCGAAAAGCCATGGAAAGCGGGATGCGGCAAGTTGATGTGTATGTGAATGGACCAGGTTCTGGTCGAGAATCGGCGATCCGTTCGCTGCAAGGAGCCGGTTTGCGGATCAATCTTATCCGCGATGTTACGCCGATTCCGCATAATGGGTGTCGGCCTCCCAAGCGGCGGCGAGTGTGACGCTATGCATGGACGCTATGCCTGAATGGTCGGCATGGCCGAGCAAGCTCAAGATTTGTTCAATGAGTTAGTCAGTTATTTTGCGAGGAGGAAGCAGTGGCAAAGTATCGTGGTCCAGTCTGTCGGTTGTGCCGGCGAGAAGGAGAGAAACTCTTTCTCAAGGGCACGCGCTGTATGACGGAAAAGTGTGCGGTGGAACGCAGGAGTTATCCGCCCGGTCAACACGGACAGGGGCGACAGCGAACCTCTGACTATAGTTTACAGTTGCGCGAAAAGCAGAAGCTGCGCCGGATCTATGGACTGCAAGAACGCCAGTTCCGCGGCGTCTTTGAACGTGCTGAACGACAGACCGGCGTCACGGGCGACGCCCTGTTGCGTCTGCTCGAATGTCGCTTGGACAATGTCACGTATCGCTTAGGATTCGGTGCTTCGCGGAAGCAAGCGCGTCAGATGGTCAGTCATGGACATTTTACGGTCAATGGCAAGAAGATTACGGTGGCTGGGGCGCTGGTAAAACCAGGCGACGTGATAGAAATTCGTGAACGGAGCCGGGACTTGGCCGCCATTCAGACGTCATTGGAATCGGTTGATAGTCGAGGCATTCCTGATTGGCTTGAGCTGGACAAAGGAGCGTTCAAGGGTACCGTCCGCGCGTTGCCGGCTAAAGATCAGATCGCGTTGCCGGTCAACGAACAGATGGTGGTGGAACTGTACTCGCGATAGTCCCGCCGGTCTGAGGTGCGTTCTTTCGACATCGGCGTTCTCTGCCCATGTCTTAGTCACTCGATGGTATGGAGGGTGGGTCATGATCAAAGCGATGAAAGACTTTCAAATCCCGATGCGGGTGGAAGTCGACAAAGATGCACATTCCCCCACATTTGGGCGGTTCACCACGGAGGCGTTTGAACGGGGGTTTGGCACCACGATCGGTAATGCCCTCCGTCGCATTTTGCTGTCGTCGCTTACGGGGGCGGCGGTTACCACCGTGAAGATTGAAGGCGTCGTGCACGAGTTTTCGACGATTTCTGGTGTGACGGAGGATGTCACCGCGATTATCCTGAATATCAAAAGCTTGCGGCTGGCGCTTCACACGGATAAACCGAAGACGATACGGTTGAAAAAGAAGGGGCCTGGAGAAGCCAAGGGATCAGACATTCTCCATGACGGCGACGTGACAATTCTCACACCCGATTTGCATATTGCCACTCTCGACAAGGACGCGACTCTGGACATCGAGATGACGGTGAAACATGGCCGTGGTTACGTGCCAGCCGAGCGTAACAAGGAAGAGGGATTGCCGATCGGGGTGATCGCCATCGATTCCATCTTTTCACCGATCCGGCGAGTCAATTTCCATGTCGAGAATGCGCGGGTCGGCCGTATGACCGACTATGACAAACTGACGATGGAGATCTGGACCGACGGCACCATTAGTCCTCGCGACGCCTTGTCTACAGGGGCTGGAATTCTGCGTGAGCATTTGGATATCTTCATCAATCCGGAAGAGCGTACCGAGGGGAAGAGCGAAGCCGGCTATGAGGAATCTCAGCGTGAAGTGAACAAGAATCTCTCTCGGAGCGTGAATGAGTTGGAGCTGTCCGTACGCGCGGCCAATTGTCTAAAGAATGCGAATATCAAAACAATCGCCGATCTTGTGCAAAAATCGGAAGGGGAAATGCTCAGGACGAAGAACTTTGGGAAGAAATCTCTCAACGAGATTAAAGAAATTCTTTCTGAAATGGGGCTTTCACTAGGAACAAAGATAGAGACTGCGTCTTCTCCCCACAATGGAAGCCCGAAACCCGAATGATGCTTTCCAATCAAGAGGACTACCGTGCGACATAGAAAAAAAGGGCGACAGCTTGGGCGTCAGACAAAGCATCGCGGCGCGTTGTTTCGAAACTTAGTGACGTCGTTGTTAGACCAAGAGCGGATTGAAACTACAGGAGCGAAGGCAAAAGAGATCCGAGGGTTTGCCGATCGCATGATCACGCTTGGCAAGGAGGGCACGCTGCCCGCACGTCGACGAGCCTTAGGATTTCTCCGCAGCAAGGCCGTTGTGTCTAAATTGTTTAGCGATGTGGCGACACGATTCAAAGATCGATCCGGGGGATACACCCGGATCGTCAAGACTCGTCGCCGCATTGGAGATGCGGCTGAAATGGTTGCTATCGAGCTAGTTTCTCGTCCGGAACCAGCAGCAAAGAAAAAGTCTGATGCTCGTACTTCTCAGTCTGCACCAGCCGAGAGCGGAACCTCTGCATAGTGTCTTGACCGCGAATACTTCGCTGCCAACCTAAAGGCTCCCATGTATCAACACATGGGAGCCTTTCTTTTCCAGTTCCGAGGGGGACGTTTACTTGACAAGCCGTGCATGCTACGATCGTGCCAGGTATGGCGAGTATGTACCTGGGGAGAAACTTCTTGAGCATGTGGGAACTGGTGGCGAGACGCGCCCTTCTCGCCCTGAGTGTGCTGCTAGCCGCATTTCTCGGCTATCTTCTTCTTAGGAACGCGGACTCCATGTCGAGTAGCCAGCCCCTCGCTCCAGAGTCGATTGAACAAGCGGATGCCAAGATCGAGAAGTTTATCTTTACTCAGTCGAAAGGTGATGTCGTTCAATGGCAGGTGCAGGCTGAACAGGCCAAACTATTTGAGCAAGATAAACGTGCCGTGTTGCGTGACGTTGCCCTCACCTTCTACAGCACAGAAGGAGATGAGGTGATCGTTCGTGGGGAAGAGGGAACGCTGGATACGGCGACTAAGGATTTCAGGTTGGCAAATCGCCAAACGCCGCTGATCGTAGAGACCAGGAGCGGCTATACGATTTATACCAATCACTTGGTATGGACAGACAAGCTACGAGAAATTCGGACGGAAGATTCCGTTCGGATGGTGGGGCATGGGTTGGAAGTGAGAGGGCACGGATTACTTGGACGAATGGAAACCGAAGAATTTGAGGTTCTACGGGATGTGCATGTGGATCTGGCCCCTTCTTCTTAGCCTCTTCTTCGTCGAATCTACGTCGGCGGCTCCTTCAACGGAATCTGTGAACCTGAAGAGGGGCATAGAGGCACCTGGTGTTCCGACCACCATCACGTCCAAGAAAATGACGGTGCGAAACCAAGACAGCCGAGCGATTTTTGAGGAAACGGTTGTACTGACCCGAGGCCCTCTCATCGTCCACTCGGATAAAATGGTCGTGTTATTCAATTCCCAAAGTCGAGAGGCTGTGCAGTCATCCGGAGACGGAAAGGATCACTATGAATCCTCTCGAAATTTCTCGGCCCCCAAGGACACCGTGTCCACGATGCCGAATCGCTCCGTGAACCGTGTTGAAGCGACGGGCGAAGCCCATCGTGTGAAGATCAAGTACGAGAACGGCAACGCGACTTGTCAAAAAGCCGTATATTTTGTTGACGGAGAGAAGATTGTATTGACCGGCGAACCCGTGGCTTGGGAAAAAGGCACGCGTGTCAGCGGTAAACAGATTACGATTTTTTTGGCAGAAGAGCGAAGCGTGGTGGAAGGAGGTTCACAGGTTCGCATCGAAGATGAGGGAAAGAGCCAACCATGACTCAGAATGGTCCTGCTATCTCTGGAACTCTCCTCCATCCGCATGTGGTACGGCGGGAGGGTGAATGTTTACGTGCTACGGGATTGGTAAAAAGTTTTCGTGGCCGAAAAGTCGTCAAGGGTGTCGACGTCGAGGTGTATGCCGGGGAGGTGGTCGGGCTTCTGGGACCCAATGGAGCAGGGAAGACGACGATTTTCGATATGATGGTTGGATTGTGCCAGCCCGATGAAGGGGAGATCACGTTCATCGGCGAATCCGTGACCAATCTACCGATGTACAAACGGGCCCGTAGAGGAATCGGGTACTTGCCTCAGGAATCGTCGGTATTTCGGCGGCTCTCGGTAGAACATAATGTCTTGGCGATTCTTGAAATGCTGGGGTATGCTCGCAATGAGCGAAGCCAACGGGTGGATGCCTTGCTTAGGGAATTGGATCTCATCCATATTCGAAACAGTATGGCCTATGCGCTCTCGGGAGGAGAGCGACGGCGTTTGGAAATCACACGGGCGTTGGCGGCCACACCGTCGTTTATGCTGTTGGATGAACCATTTGCCGGAATCGATCCCATCGCCGTGGCTGATATACAACAGATCATCACGCGGTTGAAGGAGAAAGGGATCGGCATATTGATTACCGATCACAATGTGCAGGAAACGCTTTCAATCGTCGACCGTGCTTATATTATCAATGAAGGATTGATCTTGGAGGCGGGACCTCCTGAAGTTATTGTCCAGAGTCCAACAGCGAGAGCCGTTTATCTTGGGGAGCAATTTAAGTTGTAAAGGAGTGGCAGGGTATCGATGAAACTCCGTCTGGTTCCACAGCTCTCGCAAAAGCTGATCATGACGCCTCAGCTGCAGCAAGCGATTAAGCTGCTGCAGTTGTCTCGTCTTGAACTGCAACAGAGCCTCACTCAGCATCTCCTGGAAAACCCGTTACTCGATGAAATTCAATCAGATGTGGATGAAGGTGAGTCTTTGACCAATGAGGAGAAGGTGGAGGACGCTCCTACATTAGAAGGCAAGGATAGGTTGGATGTAGCGGCTGAAACGCGCGAAGAACAAGGGTCGCCCGAGGAATTTTCCGCTTCCGGATGGGAAGAGTACTTTGGCAGAGATCGACGGAGCGGCGAATCCGAATACTCCGCGGCACACGATGAGTTCCCTTCATACGAACAGACGGTGGCAAAAGCGACATCTCTCGAGGAGCATCTCCTTTGGCAGCTGTCCTTGTCCGGGCTCGGTGATCGAGAAAAGGGAATCGGTCGCCTGATCATCGGCAATCTTGATGACGATGGCTATCTTCGCATTCCTTTGGCTGAGGTCGTGGCAGGCACTGGTTTTACCGAATCCGAAGTCGAATCTGTACTCAAGGACATTCAGACATTCGATCCGACGGGGGTTGGTGCCAGAGATCTTCCCGAATGCCTTCTGATGCAACTCGGGCATTTAGGTCGGAATCCGTTTGGGTCACTTGGGTCACCACCTGGCGCGTTGAAGGGGTCGATTATTGAAAGCATCGTTTTGCACCACTTGAAGGATTTGGAAAAAAAGCAATATGCCAAAGTTGCAAAGGCCTTGAACGTCACGGTTGAGGAAGTTTTCCAAGCCACAAAAATCATTGGGGAGCTAGAGCCAAAACCGGGGAGGCCGTTCGCAAATACTCAAAACTACGTTATCGTGCCCGATGTGTTTGTCGTCAAGAATGAAGGCGAGTGGGTTGTGCTATTGAACGACGATGGGCTCCCACGCATGAGAATCAGTCCGTATTACAA
>CAYXKP010000200.1:0-7429 GCA_964465695.1 uncultured Nitrospira sp. | reverse complement strand
TATTGAAGCTGCTAGTTTGACTTTGGTCGGCGGGACAGTTTGGGAAGCCTTCGTTCTGCGCGATCGGCTGAAAGCTGGTGAAACGGTTCTTATCCATGGCGGGGCCGGAGGGGTGGGCTCTATAGCAATTCAAGTCGCCAAGGCTCTGGGCGCTCGTGTGCTGACGACTGCACGATCATGCAACCATGCATTTGTCACCAGGCTCGGAGCCGACGCTGCGATTGACTACACATCTGAGAACTATGTCGAGTCAGCATTGAGGCTGACTGCGGGTCGGGGTGTAGATGTCGTCCTGGATACGATCGGGGGAGATACACTGGCGCTTAGTCCCCACGTGCTTGCGCAGTACGGGCGCGTTGTTTCCATCGTCGACATTCCACAGCCGCAAAACCTGATCGAAGCATGGAACAAGAACGCCACATACCATTTTATCTTTACCCGTCAGATCCGCAGCAAGCTCGAAGCGCTCACCGAATTAATCGAACGGGGCGCAATCAAGCCCGTTATCGGCGCCGTCCTGCCCCTCCATAAAATAGCTGAAGCCCATGCGCTAATGGAGCATGGAGGCGTGCGCGGAAAGATCGCAATCGATGTCTTGGGTTCCCATGCAGACTGAGAAAAGTATTTGCTAGACCGCCGTCAGATCCTCACGGGCATTGCGGCCTTGTCCGCGCCGTCGCGCGTTTGGCGGCTGATCCGACGTTGTCCGTTGGAACGATCGCTCGCTGTCGAGTGGCCAGCTTGCCAAGAAAGGCTGAAAAGGTTCCAGGAATCATTGATCACCGGATGACAGCTGGTCGCTTCAAGATTCGGCGCAACAGATGCGGTAGAAGGAGCAACGGAAAATAGTAGGGGTTGAGCGGACCTCTGCGCATGTTGAACCGCTCCCCTTGAACAACTCGCAATTCTTCTGAGCACACAGTCATGGAGATCCATCGCATGAAAACTCATTACCACCTGTTTTCGCCCGTGCGGGTTGGCCCGTATGAATTGCCCAATCGTCTCGTGATGGCGCCGATGACACGGAATCGTGCCGGTTACGGCAACGTGCCGCCATGCCGCGGGCTGACCAATCACGTGATCGAGCCCGGAATCAATTGCGAAAGCGCTAAGCTTTCTTGCCTCTGATGACGCAAACCAGATCAACGGCGCCGCCATCCCGATCGGCAGGTGCGGTGGGATGAAGTCGGGTCGCAAGACCTAGAAAGGAAACGCCATCATGTCCGCTCAGGATCCTGTGCCCGCGCCCGTGAGCGATCTTTCTCGAGCCTTGCTCCAGTTACATAAAGCGTTGCTGGACGCTGAACGAGTGTCGTACGAGCGCCTGCACGGCCGCATTGCATCCAACGGCGAATTCTACAATTGGTGCTCGACGATGCGTGGTTTGCCTGGTTGCGGCCGCTGTCTCACTCTATCACTAGGTTGGACGAACTCGCTGACACAGCTCGGACCTCGCCCAGCACCGAACTGACCGACCTGATTGACTCAGTACGGAGCCTGCTGACGTCGGCGGAAGAAGGTGAAGGATTTGCCAAGCATTATTACGACGCGCTGCAACGAGTGCCCGAAGTGGGTTTAATACACGCCCAGGTGAAAATGTTGATTGGTCCACGACAAGTGTCTACAAGGAGGGAGCCTGATGAGCACTGATCTTGAAAAGGTAAAGAAGTTTGCCAAGGATCTCCGGAAGAGTTGTTGACGGCATGAGTCAGCATGGTCCGATCCGGCAAATAAATGCTATGAAGACAAAAACTGAAAAGGCAAAGATGTTGGCGGGCGAGCTCTATCGCTCCGCCGATCCGGAACTCATCGCGGACGCGGAGCGGGCGCGGCGCTTGGTGGCCCAGTACAATGCCGCGTCGGGTGAGGCGGCGGCTCGTATGGCGCTGCTGCGCCGGCTCTGTGGCTCGGTAGGAGACGGCGCGGTCATCAGGCCGCTCTTCGCCTGCGATTATGGCTATAACATCCGGCTCGGACGGAACGCCTTTATCAATTTCAATTGTGTCTTTCTCGACTGTGCGCCGATCGAGATCGGGGACAATCTTCAGATGGGGCCCGCCGTCCAGATCTACACCGCGGCGCATCCGCTTGAGGCGGATGTGCGGCGATCCGGCTTGGAATATGCCCGCCCGGTACGCATCGGACACGATGTGTGGATCGGAGGCGGGGCGATCATTCTTCCGGGCGTGACCATCGGCGACGGCAGCGTGGTCGGCGCAGGAAGCGTCGTGGTGCGCGACGTTCCCGCGGCCAAGGTCGTTGCCGGTAATCCTGCTCGCATCCTTCGCTCCCTTGAAGGCCGTAAGGATATGGAGGTGTGAAAAGCAGGAACACGCCTATCCGCTGTGGCGGACTCCGCCTTTCGCGTACGGCGGTATGTAGGGTTTCAACGCTGATGAAGTGCGGATGGCGACTTGTTTTGATTTCACTGAGGCCGATACGCCGTCAACAGCAACATGCACGGGAAAAGTGGCCTCGACAATGAAGGAGGCGATGTCATGCCCTATCAACGGGAAATTCAGCATATGGAGATGGGTCGTTCGATAAGGCGCTCCATGATTCGCGCCGTTGCGATGTCGGTGCTGATCGGCCTGTTGTTATGGGGAGGCGGCTTCGACGGTTGGACCGCTGAGGGCAATGGGAGCAAGCTCACGATCGTGAGTCCGGCGCAGGGTTCAGTGATACGAGGGGATACCGTCGAAGTGCGGTACAGGCTGCCGAAGGGCACCGAGGCCACGCACATCCATTGTTACGTGGACGGAGAATATCAAAAAGGGTTTAAAGGCGTGGTCAAGGGGCTCACGCGCGGCTCGCACGAGATCAAACTTGTGGCGGCGAGCCACGATCATAACGCGCTGGATGCCGAAGCGACCGTCATCATTGAAGTGGAATGATGCAGACGAGGCAGCGTGTCCTCTGGTGGGATTGTAGACGACAGTCTGTGGTGACGCCTTGGCGTATTTACCGATCAAAGACTACGGCCTGATTGGCAATATGCGCACCGCGGCGCTCGTCGGCCTGAACGGGTCGATCGATTGGCTGTGCTTGCCCCATTTCGACTCGCCCAGCGTGTTTGCCGCCATCCTGGACGATGAGAAAGGCGGCCGGTTCGAGATCACCGCTGTCAACACCGATATTTCCCCCAAGCAGCTCTATTGGCCCGAAACGAATGTGCTTGTCACGCGGTTCCATGCGTCGAGCGGCGTCGCCGAAATTCTGGATTTTATGCCGGTCGGTCTGTCTCCCGAGTCGCCATGGCACCATCAAGTGATTCGCCGGGTCCGTGTGACGCAGGGGTCCATGGAGTTTCAAGTCCGCTGCCATCCGGCCTTCAACTACGCGCGAACGCCTCATCACACGCGGGTGACCAAGCAAGGAGCCAGTTTTCATTCACCGGACTTCAGTCTTGGGCTCGCCACGGATATCCCCCTCACGCCCGACGATCGAGGAGTCCGCTCGACATTCGCTCTGCAAGAGGGGCAGTCGGCGGTGTTCGTCCTTCGGCCTATTGAAGCGGACGAAGACTGCGGTTCATGGCCGTCGTCTGTCGAAGCGGATGAGTTGTTCGAACACACCGTGAAGTATTGGCGCAACTGGCTTTCGCGATGTACCTACACCGGTCGCTGGCGGGAAATGGTCTACCGCTCGGCGCTCTGTTTGAAGCTCTTGACGTTCGAGCCGACCGGCGCCATCGTGGCCGCGCCGACCTGTAGTCTGCCGGAAACTCCCGGAGGCGTTCGGAATTGGGACTATCGGTACACGTGGATGCGCGACGCAGCCTTCACCGTTTATGGATTTCTGAAAATCGGGTTTACCGAGGAAGCGGACCGTTTTTTGAAATGGCTGGCGGCGCGGGCAAAGGAGGTGGAAGCGGACGGCTCTCTGCAGATTGTGTATGGAATCGACGGCCGTCACGATTTGACGGAGCAGACGCTCGATCATCTGGACGGCTATGGCGGGGCGAAGCCTGTGCGAATCGGCAACGGGGCCTATAAGCAGTTGCAGCTGGACATCTACGGAGAATTGCTGGACGCCGTATATCTGTACAATAAGCACGTGATGCCGATCGGTCACGACACCTGGATGAGGATCAGACATCGGCTCGATTGGCTCTGCGACAATTGGCAGCAACCGGATGAAGGCATTTGGGAAACCAGGGGAGGGCGGCGACAGTTCGTCTACTCCAAATTGATGTGCTGGGTCGCGATGGATCGCGGCCTTCGCCTGGCCGACAAACGTTCATTCCCCGCCGATCGGGCTCGTTGGTTGCGCGTTCGGGATCAGATTTACGAAGAAATCATGCAGAAGGGATGGAGTGCCAAGCGCCGGGCGTTCGTGCAACATTACGACAGTGATTCATTGGACGCCTCGAATCTGATCATGCCGTTGGTATTTTTCATCTCCCCGAACGATCCCAGGATGCTCGATACGTTGGCGGCGATTACGCGCTCTCCGAAATCGGGCGGGCTGATGTCGGATGGGCTGGTGTATCGGTACGACAGCGAAACCGGTGAAGACGGCCTGCATGGGAAAGAAGGCACCTTCAATATGTGCACGTTTTGGCTGGTGGAAGCCTTGGCCCGAGCAGGCCGCGTCGATCGCGCCAAGTTGGAAGAGGCGCGCTTCCTGTTCGAACGGATGTTGGGGTATGCCAACCACGTCGGTCTCTATGCCGAAGAAATTGGAGCCGGCGGAGAAGCACTCGGAAATTTCCCGCAAGCCTTTACTCACTTGGCGCTGATCAGCGCCGCCTTCAATCTTGATCGTGCCTTGGGAAAGAAGGGGTAGGCTCGGATGGTCCCGTGCGGGTAGAAGTCGCATTCAGGCAAAAACATCCCCGCAATAAGGCAGTAGGAGAGGAATAGATCAAATATGAGCGCGTTACGGCAGGAATTATGGTTGATTCGGCACGGGGAAACTGAATGGAGCGCGGCGAAGCGTCATACCGGTCGAACGGACATCCCTCTGACTCCAACCGGTGAGCGTCAGGCCGCCGCGCTGAGCCGATCTTTGGCCGGCCGCCCATTCTCGTTGGTGCTTTGCAGCCCGCTCCAACGTGCGCGCGAGACTTGTCGGTTGGCTGGGTATGGTGATCGGGCGATCATCAGCGATGACTTGTTCGAATGGGACTATGGTATCTATGAAGGCAAAACGACGCTGGAAATGAGGTCGGAACAGCCTCAATGGTCCATCTGGACGGCTTCTATCGACAAAGGTGAGTCGATCGGGCAAGTCGGGCGCCGCGCTCAACAGGTAATCCAGCGGGCGTTGGAGACCGAAGGCGACGTGATACTATTCGCCCACGCCCATATCCTCCGCATACTCGCCGCGTGTTGGCTTGGCCTGCCGCCAGATGCGGGACGGCTGTTCGTGCTTCGTACCGCCTCAATAAGCGTGCTCGGTTTCGAGCACGGCACGCGTGTCATCACCCGGTGGAATCGGTCAGACGAGGAGTCGATATGAAAGCACATTATCTGGGTCACGTCGTCTTCTATGTAAAAGACTTGGAGCGATCGCTCGGTTTCTATCGAGAACTCTTGGGCTTCAAGGAGGTAGGGCGGATCTTCAACGGAGCTGCCGCTGCTCTGACGTCCGGCAGGACACATCATGAACTGCTGTTGATCCAAGTCGGCGATGCGCCTGCTCCGCCGAACGGTCGCCGCCGCGGGCTTTACCATATCGGCATTAAGATTGGAGACAGCTTGGATGAACTCCGAAGCGCCAAGCAAGAATTGGAAGAGGCCGGCGTATCGATCGACGGCATGAGCGACCACACGGTGAGCCAAAGTTTGTATCTCAAGGACCCCGATGGAAACGAAGTCGAACTCTATGTTGACGCAGACGAGTCGATATGGAGGAACGATCCGTCGGCGGTCGTGTCGCCCATCAAGTCGTTACGCCTATAGATCTGCCGTGCGTTATCGTCAGCTGAGCCTTTCACAGCTCACGTCCAATCTATTACTGTGGGTAGTTATTTGTGGGCTTTGTTTCCATGGACAGGCGATACTGTTCCACATAGGCCAGAACCCGGTCCTTCGGCACCCCGAGCCAGCTCAAGGCGCGCCGGATATCTGTTGCCGCAGCCTCGGCCATATCACATAGGACGACGTGCTGCGGCCATCTCGAATGAGCCGATGTAAGGCGGACAGTCCTTCGCTGTGGTTCAAAACCTCTTTCCTGGCGAGAGGACGTGCGAAACTCACGATGAAACGTTATACTCAGCAGCCGCGCATCCGATCTGACTACACGAAGGAGGCATACCCATGGGGCAGCCGCGCATTGCAGCCAGACAACCTGCGGTAATTTTGTTAGATCCCGGCACCTATTACTGGTGTTCATGTGGGCGCTCGCGGGACCAACCCTTTTGTGACGGGTCACACGAAGGAACCGGATTTGAACCGGTAGAATTTACCGTGGACGAAAAAAAAGAAGTCGCGCTGTGCCAGTGTAAGCAGACCAAGACTCCGCCGTATTGCGACGGCACACACCAGGCGCTCTGAGTGCGACCGCAATCGGTACATTCGCTCGATCAAGGCATGCGGCGGTGATGAGGATGCCGTTAGATTCTACTGAAGGAGTCAATGTTGATACGGCTCCTGCTTCCACTGTGCCGTGTAGAGCCGCATTGTATCCCTGCTTAATGATGCAGCCGAGGTCATACTATGCATGAGTTCGACGATGAAGATCTCAGCTTCTGGTGTGAATTAGCCATAATGTTGTCAAGCCGTAGATATCGTGGCCAAGCTTGGCGTGACAGAATGGCGCTCCAATACAGCGCTGAAACTCGGTATTGTGTTTAGACCTCCGCAGTACTCTTAAACATATCTCTTGGTCATTCTCAAATCTGCAGTGTCAGTGGCTCACTATTCCTGAGGTAAACGTCCGACAGTAACGGCGGAGGTTGACAAAGAGGCGAGGAAACTGATAGTACACATTTAGTTTCCATAGTGTCACTTGCTTTCTATGGCAATGCACCAATCTAGTCACCGTGAAGTTTTAGCCAATCATGCCGCTGCTCGACGAGTGGTGACCGCAGCCCGTCGGCAGTTCTTCGCCCATGGATTGCGCTCCGTAAGCATGGATGATCTCGCTTCCGAATTAGGAATGAGCAAGAAAACCTTGTATGCCTGTTTCCCAAGCAAGACGGCGCTTATTGAGGCAGTCCTGAAGGACAAAGTTGGAGAGATTGAAGCGGACCTCGGCCGATTGGCAAAGGAGCAAGCTGCAGATTTCGAGACGGCGCTCCACCACTTCATCAGCTGCCTTCAACGGCATACGACAGAGATTCAGCCGGCGTTTATCCGAGACATCGGGCGCGAGACACCGGAACTGTTTCAGATTGTTGAGCAACGACGCCGCGAGCTCATCCGCCGCTATTTCGGCGCGCTTTTCGAGAACGGGAAGAAAACAGGCATGATCCGGACAGATA
>CAYXKP010000199.1:0-7442 GCA_964465695.1 uncultured Nitrospira sp. | reverse complement strand
GAACGAGCGTCAATGAGAGCAGAACAAACCCGGCCAAGGCCAATGTCAACGCAATTGCGATTAGTCTGACTTTCCAGAACGGGCGTGAATCCTCCTTGACATTGTAGACGACATTCAACCCCTCCATGACGGCGACGACTCCGCTCGACGACCACCATAGGGCAGCCAATACGCCTAGCGAAAGGATGTTGGTCCCGGCACCCTGCGCCACCTGAGTCAAGAAACGTTCCACCATTGATAAGGCGTCTTCCGGAAGTACATTCTTCGCATAACTCATCAACTGAGGCATGAACTCTCCGACCGAAAAAAATCCCATCAACGCGGTGAGAAAGATCAGCGAGGGAAATAATGCGAGTAAGATATAGAAGGACAGCTGCGCGGCACGACCGAGCAACTCGTCGGCAAAACTTTCGTGCCAGACTCGTTCGCCCAGCTCCCGAAGCGACAATCCCCCCAGCTTCCAGGGATTATAGGCAGGCGACGGGCTGGTGAGGGAGGATTCCGCGGATAACCGGCCCATGCCTTAACCTTCAAATCCCGGAAGAATCGCCTTGAAGAACGCGTTCTGCACGAGTTTTCCGATGATCTGCCACGTATCGGCCTGAGGGCTCTCGACGGCTCCGGATACGTCACTTGTGGTCGCGACTTCGTCTCGAGGCGTATTCTCCAGGAGAGACAATACCCCTCCGACTACCGCCTGGTATATTTTTTGAGATAGAGCCTTGTCCTGATCCTTTTCCGGATCGTACACATCCACGTCGCGCATCAGAGGTTTCACATATCCTTCGATTCGGTTGTTCTTCACCGTCAACTCGCTGAAGAACGCGAACTTCCCGCGGTGGGCGTCGACATCACCGTGCGCCCTTAAGATATTGTTGAGCGCCGTCGCGTCCGTTCCGATGATTTTTACCGCCAAGTCGAAGTCGGGTCGCGGTTTCTCCGGACGAAACGTCCCCGTCACCACCGTCGGACCGCTGCCCATGAATTTCCCGGTCAGTTTGACGACACCGGTTCCTTCTTCCAGCCGATTGCTGAAGTTGTCCATGTCGGCATTGAGGTCGGCCAGGAACACACGATAATCCGGTTTCGTCGTTCGGTTGATGAACCCGACTTCCCCGGCCAAAATCTTTCCGTGGCCCACTCGGAACACGAAAGACGGGTCCCGTTGAGCCTTTGCGGCCTCGTTGACGCCGCGCTTGACTTGACGGCGTTGCCGCTCCTTGGTCTGCGGCTTATACACGTAGTCCAATTTCGGCTGTTCCAGCAGAAACGACTCCAGGGCCACGACGGTCCGCTTGTCATGTTTGATCTGACCGTCCATTCCGAGCAACCCATCACGGAAATGTACATTGTAGGCGCTTGCGATCGGCGCCACGTCCGTCAATCGCAGATGGTTGAGCCGGACTTGAGCCTCGACTGCGGGTGTGGGCTCGGCGAGGAGATCGCCGCGGCCGTCGATCTCCACGGTGCCTTGGTCACCGAGACGGGTCCGGGCTTGTATACGTGAAGGATAGTCGCCCGTTTTCGACCTGACGTTTCGAACGTCGCGCAATGACACCGTAAGGTCTTTGAGCTGAACAGGATCAGCTTTGGAAGCATGGCGATAGGTGACGATCCCGTCCTTGATGGAGACTTCTCGAATGTCTATGGGGAAGAGCTCGAGTACGCGCTCCTGCCAGGCAGCCGCCTTGGTCGCTACGCCATGGTCCGATGCGGCTGATGTCGCCGGTGGCTGGACATAGTCGATTTCTGGACGAATGACGTCGAGGCTGTCGATCGTCACGGCGCGCTTGTCGGGACCGAATTCGACATGCCCGGCGAGCGTGACGCCTCCCGACTTTATCGGCAGGTCCGCCCGATCGATCACCGACAAGATCTTGCCGATGTCCAGTTCGCCGACTCTTACGGCCAATTGCACGGCCGGAGAAGGTTTGGCAAGCGGGTCGGCGCGCCCGCTCACGTCCACTTCGGCGTGATCCACAACTTTTGCGGCTATGCGCACCTCCGCCGGGTAGGCGGGACCCTGATCGGGCCGATTCGTCACATTGCGGACCACCACGTCGAGCGCCGTCACACGAACGGGCTCGACGGCCGGCGGCCCCGTATAGCTGACCTTGCCGTTCTTGACGAAGAGATTGGTTTCAAACGATGCCATCTCTCGGATCCGATCCTGCCATGCGATGTGCTCGGTCTGCGCGGATCCCTCGGCCGTCTTCGCCGACGCGGTTTTCAGCAACTGCTGCGTCACGGACACGACGGGATCGTTGATAGAGATGTCGGCCACGGCTTTCCCCACCAGCAGCGGAAGAAACTCCGCATCGAGCACCAGGTTCGGCACGTGGGCCAGCGGGGACTCCGGATCGGCCTTTTGCCGTACGACGACGTCATGCAACTCGACGGAGAGGGTGAGCGGATGCAATTCCAGAGCGCCGATGTTGACGCTGTATCCATCGGCTGCTTCATTGGCCGATCGCTCCGCATAAGCGCGAAGCGGTTCATCTGCAAAGAACGCGGCTATGACCACGGCCGCGATCAGCACCGCGACGCTGATTGCGATCCATTTGAGCCAACGAGGTATCATAAAATTTTTACCCCATCACGACGATATCGAACGTGATTCACACGGCTATAGAAAGCGTCGTTCTTGATGCGCGGGGCGCTGAACGGGCCGGGCCTGCCCATGACCCGCGAGGGCATGCCGCCGCAAGCTTTCCTCGAAGAGATCCCGGTTGATGGCCTGACCCGCGGTCGCTCCCTGACCCGCTGCGATGATCATCTGACAGTTCGCAGACGTGACGCACCCCGCGGCATACAACCCCGGCACGGACGTTCTCATGCGATGATCGACGACGATTTGCCCTTCTTCATCCAACTGCGCGCCGGCCTGCTCGGCCAGATCATGATGAAAGACGTCCCCGCGGGTCGTGAATACCGCCTGCGCTGGCAGAGACTCACCGCCGTCGAAGTTCAGGGCGGAGATGCGTCCGGCGTCGTGCGAAACCGACCGAACCGATCGCTGCATGACCGGAATGGAATATTCCGCCAGCCACTCGGCATGGGCCGGATCCCACAATGGAGTTTTCCCGTCGGTGCAAATCGATACCTTCGAGGAAAACGCCAGCATACCGAGCGCGTATTCCGCGGCCTCATTGTTTCGTCCGATAATGACGATGCTTTGCCCTTGGACACGATAGGCGTCGCAGTCCTTGCAGAAAAACAGGCTTTCTCCAAGACATTCTTGCAATCCCGGGATGTCCGGGGGCACATGTGTAAGCCCGGTGGACAACAACACCCGACGGGCGACATAGCGCGTTACGGCGCCGGTCAGCTCGAACAGGTCCTGGTCGTCTCGTTTCAGAACGTGGATATCATCATCTTTGACTTCCACTTTGAATCGCCGCACTTGCGCAAACCCTCGGGTGAGCAGGTCGTTTCCGCTGATCCCCTCGGGAAACCCGAGATAGTTCTGCACGTCCTGTTCCCACTTGGCCATGGAGTGTCCCGAATGGATCAACAAGGCGTCGCGTCGGCTCCGGCCTAAGTAGATGGCCGCGGACAATCCGGCCAACCCGCCTCCCACAATGACGGCGTCGTACACGTGATGCCCTGTTGAATCGCCTCTGGGACCCCCAGCCGACCAAGCCATGGCGTCATCGCCGCCCCGGTCCGCTCAGTCCTCCGCCGGGAGGAGACGCCATCGTCATTGCACTCCCGCCTCGCTCAAGCAGATCTGATCCATCCATTGGCGAAGCGCCTTCAGATGACGATCCTCTTCATGGAGCGCCTGACGGAACTGGGATACCATATCGTCTTGTCCCATTTGCTTGGCGATCTTGATCAGCAAGACCCATCCGTCATTGTCGGCCAGTTCGGCGACATGGATGGCATGCAAACTTTGAGCGATCGTCATTCGCGGATCCGTGATGATTTGCATCAATCCTATTGAAGCCACGGCATTCGTATCGGCCATCGGAGTGACGCAGGTCGGATCCGCACCTAACTGCCGCAACGCATCCCAACAAATTCCGATATGGGCGGCCTCTTCGGCCCGGAACTGTTGCAGCTCATCCATGGAGATCATGGTCGCTTCGTCTTGTCTGCCGGTGAACTTGCCAATGAGTGCGTCGTACAGCCTCGTCCCCGTGCGCTCGAACGCCAGCCGGCCGCCGAGTTTGTCGATCAAGACCTCGGCGTGGCGCCCCATGAGCTTTTGCATGCCGGCCTTCGCCACACCCTTCACCGTGCCGGGAATCGGCACCGTTCCAATCGGGTCTGCGTCGGCCAGATAGGGCATGCGAAATTCCGCCAGCGCAACCGGACTTCCGTTCGACGACGGCGGGAATTCGCGCACCGCCTCGGTCATTTGCTCGGCCCCTTCTGGAGACATATCTATCCCTGTTCGGTTCATGCCCATCGATTGCGGACTATCCATCTCGATACCTCCTCTATATCTTTATTTGCTCTTTGAGTTTTTCATAAGCTTGTCGGAAGGCTCTTCCGTCGGGTTGCAGTCGGCCGAGGCATGCTCCGTACGGGTGTCCGTCCCTCTGTTCGCTCGAATCCACAAGGCATGGTTCTTATTGTCCAAAGACACCGAAATCCGGTCGCCTGGACTCACAGGTGTTTTTCGCGTTCTGTCAGTCAGCTGGAAGCGCACCTCTTTACCGCCCTCCTCCTTGACGACGAAATTCTTGCCGTCCATCTGCACTAATTCACCGGTAATGAGGCGGCTTGCGAGGTTTGCAGCCTGTTCAGCCTGTGCGTCATTTTGGCCGGGGGGTATGTTGCAAGGAAGTCCCTGGCCTTCCGTACCACCGGCTTCTCTCATCTGAGCCGCTTTATTCTGGTCTGCAGCCGATGCGACATCCACGGTCTGCATGGTAAGCGATCCCAAGAGCAATAACATTCCGCCCAACGACACTCGAACGATTTTAGACGTTGAAATCATGATGCCTCCTCATACATGAGATGGTAGGGCTTCGAACCACAGGTATTGTTCGGCAAGGTCATGCCGCCTCTTTCAGCCATCGTTGTGCCATGAGTTCCCCTCCCGCACTCCACTGCCATCCGGCCGAGACGGTGTTTGACGGTGAGCCGTCCGCATTCATCTGGCGCCGGTATTCCAACGACCGTTCCGGCTCTCGACTCTTGTCCACAAAATTCGGGCCGTCGGCGCGCAGATCCACTTCATCCCGCAGCACCTGCCGCACATACTCGCGATTACTCTTGAAGGCGATCGGTTCAGGAAGTGATTCAGGAAGGAATTCCGCGGGGTCCCGCCGCTCTATCTCTTTGCAGACATCGATGGCGCACTGCAGGTGTCCGAGCTCATAGTCCAAGAACCGTTCCCAAATAGCTTTAATCCTCGGATGATCTTCCTGCTGCACGCAACTGTAGTAGTTGTACACTTCATTCGCTTCATGCAGCAGCCACTTTTCGATCCAGCTTTCCGAGGCGTCGATCATGGACTCGTATTGAGTGACATGCTGCTCTTCGATGGAGGCGATTTCGGCGTACAATTGTCGCGCCGCCGGATCGGCAAAATACGGCCCGTAGTGCATGTAATAATCGTGAGTCTGGTGTTCCGCCGCGACGATGGTGTTGGCATGCAGCTTCGTGAGAGGCTGAGCCGTCGTCTTATCGTAATGGTTGCGCAGATCGTCCATTGGGTCCCGATGCTCATCCACCGTCGGACGGCCCGGTACGATATCCGTGTATCCCTGCGTGATCGTATTGGCATCGATACCCTGCAACCGATCCAGCAAAGCCGCGTACCGATAGAGATGGTCGAAGTCTTCCAGCAGTCCGAAACGTAGAACCTGCGCGATGTAGGGATCCGGCTCGACCCGCGCCAGAGCGGCGGTGACTTCGACCGCGACCTGTTCGTACCCGATGGTGGTTTCCAGAGGCGACTGATCGGCCGGCAGCAGCCAATTGACCATCGTCTGCTGATGTTGCTCTTTGCGCCTCACCTTGGCCAACACGCCTTGCAGACCTCTGTTCATCCGGGCGCAGGAATGACTGAAGCGAACCGTTTCGGACTCGATGCCGTTCATCAGGATGATCCGCACGCGCGTGAACGCATCCACGTTCATCTTGCTGATCGGCTTTTGGACGAGGTCCTTCCACGTAAATTTCTGCTGATCGATCGGTGTGCCTTTATCAGCCAGTAAGTTGACAGCCATAACACCTCCCCTGAAGCGGTTATTTACGGTTATTTAGTGGTTAGCTATACGTTTCAAATCTTCGATTGCTCTATCATGTCCCTTCATCTTCCTCTCAAGTCTGTCATCTACCAACTGGTGATGTCCCTCGTACTCGGTCTGAGTATGTCTATTTAAAAGGAAAAGCGGTTAGTGCGATGCCTTTTTCAGGGCACGTCTCTTGCGAAGTTGCAGTAAAAGAAACAACCATCCAACAAGGAGGATATGATGGACAACGACAAACACTCAGGGAAGCTGGCAGACAAGCTGGAAGGAGCCGCGAACACTGTAGTCGGCGAAGGCCTTCATACGGTCGAGGCTGCGGTGAATACCGCAATAGACAGCACAAAAGAGGTCGTGCATGAGATGCGGAACGATGCAGTGGAGGCTGTCAATCAGACAGTCAGCCGGAGTGTAGGCAGCGTGAAAGAATACTGGGATGAACAGCAGCCGCGTTTCGAGCAATACATCACCTCGCATCCTTGGTTAATGCTCGGGTGTGTGTTGGTGCTGGCATACCTGTTTACCGGGAGACGGCAATCACAACTTTGAGCCGATGAGCGAGCCAGAGAGCTGCCTTCAACACGAGCGCTGAGGCATGGGCGTTTCATAAATCTGAAGGGTTACGCTGCCTCACAGTGCGATGATATTTGACGCTAGCCCGGCGATGACGGCAAGAGCGCACGGCACATCTAACAACTGTATAACTCACGACTTCATCTGACAGACAGCGAGTCATCCCGGGTTAGGCCGCTACCATCTTCTCCTTGGCCAGCGGCACGCTATCCATAAACGTCTGCATCGGCGTTTTGCCGTAGCACCAGCGTCCTTGATGGGAGCGGTGCTCGTTATACTCTTGCAGCCAGGCATCCAAGTCTGACTGCAGGTCGTCTAATGTCCGATAAATCTTCTTTCGGAACGCCACGCGGTAAAACTCGTTCAACATGGTCTTGTGGAATCGTTCACAGATCCCATTGGTCTGCGGATGCCGCGTTTTCGTCCGGGTGTGATCGATGTTCTCCACTGCTAGGTAGAGTTCGTATTCATGGCGCTCGGGTGCACCGCAGTACTCCGTACCCCGATCAGTAAGGATGCGGTTCAGCGGAATCGCGTATTGTTCGAAGAACGGCAGGACCTGGTCATTGAGCAGCTCCGCGGCTGTGACCGGCGTCTTGCGGTCGTACAGCTTTGCAAAGCCGACCTTGCTGTAGGTATCGATGAACGTCTGCTGGTAGATGC
>CAYXKP010000198.1:0-7510 GCA_964465695.1 uncultured Nitrospira sp. | reverse complement strand
GGTTGTTCCACTTCATCGATGTCCTTCCGGTCATTCAGGACGATGAACGAGTCGTCTCACTCGCCGAAGAATATTTCGGTCACGAAAGCAGCGAGCTGTTCGGACTTCAGTGGGGATTGAAGGCATTGGCCTCGACCAGCCTGGGTGCCCGTCTCACCGGGAAGTCGATCAGGAAACAGATAGAACAGATGGCCAAGACGTTCATTGCCGGCGCCTCGATCGAAGAAGCGGTTCCGACGTTGTCGCAGTTATGGAAAGACGGACGAGCGTGGTCGGTCGATCTGTTGGGCGAGGCCACCATCAGCGAACAGGAAGCCGATCGCTATCGGGACCAGTGCCTGGACGCCTTGAATGAACTCAGTCGGGCAACTGAGCCCTGGTCTTCCACTCCTCTGCTTGAACAGGACCACCTGGGACCTATCCCGCGTGTTCAGCTCTCGCTCAAAATTTCGGCCCTGTCATCCCGGCTGGACCCGATCGATCCCGACGGAAGTTACGAGTCGGTGGCAGCACGTCTCCGCCCACTGGTGGATCTGGCACAAGCACTGCCTGCCGGATTGATATTCGACATGGAGCAGGCGGAAACCAAAGACCTGATTCTGCATATTTTCAAGCAACTCTTCGCAGAGCAGGCCTATCGCTCCTATCCCTATGCCGGACTCGCGTTGCAGGCTTATCATCGAGAAACCGAACGGGATGTCCAGGATTTGGTGGCCTGGGTGCGGACACGCCATGCGCCAATTACGATCCGACTGGTCAAAGGAGCGTACTGGGATTCAGACACCGTCCGATATCGGCAAGCCGGCTGGCCGCCTCCCCTTTTCGAGCACAAAGCGGAAACCGACATTCACTACGAACGGTTGATTCCGGTACTGTTTGAACATTCCGATCTTATCCGTCCCGCGTTCGGCACGCACAATCTTCGCACGTTAGCCGCCATCGAAGTCCATGCGGAATCGCAGGGCTTGAGGCCTGAAGCGCTCGAGTATCAGATGATCTTCGGCATGGCCGAACCATTCCAGCAGGCGATGGTGAAACTCGGCCGCCGGGTGCGTCTGTATACGCCCGTCGGTCAACTGCTCCCCGGTATGGCCTATCTGGTTCGTCGGCTCTTGGAAAATACGTCGAACGAATCGTTCCTTCAGAAGGAGTACGTCGAGTCCCAGCCATTGGTCCGGCTCCTCGCTCCACCGACGGCACCGACACAACTCCAACGCGCCACAACGAACGGTGAGAAAAGTTTTAGCAACGAACCACACGGCGACTTTTCACGGTCAGAGGTGCGGAAGGCCATGCAAGCCGGTATCGAATCGGTTCAATCTCAGTTGGGCCGACAATGGCACGGCACAGCATCCGGTCTGAGGCTGACCGGGCCATGGCTGGAGTCCCGCAATCCTTGCAGACCACATGAGGTCGTGGCTCGGGTGCAGGGCGCGGCGTTACCCGATCTCGACCACATCATCGAGCAGGCGCTCAAACAATGCGACCAGTGGCGACGAGTTGCTCCAGAAGCGCGATCTGAAATACTGCGGAAAGCTGCGTCTGAAATAGGTCGTCGCCGGTACGAACTGGCGGCATGGGAGATCTTCGAAGTCGGCAAGCCTTGGCGGGAGGCCGACGCCGACGTCGCTGAAGCGATCGACTTCCTCCGTTACTACGCAGATGAGATGGACCGCCTGGCTCGACCGGTGCGACTGGGACATCGTCCGGGAGAACTCAACCAGCGCACTTACGAACCGCGCGGAGTGACCGCCGTCATCGCGCCATGGAACTTTCCACTCGCCATCCCCACCGGAATGGTTTCAGCGGCACTCGTAACCGGGAATCCGGTCCTGTTTAAACCATCCGAACGATCACCCTATCTAGGGGCGCTGCTCACCGACATCCTCATCGAAGCCGGTGTACCGAGCGGTTGTCTGACCTGCTTACCAGGCGGCCAAGAAGTCGGCCAGGCGCTCGTCGCGCATCCCCACATCGGGACGATCGCGTTTACCGGATCGAAGACCGTGGGTCTTCGCATTTTGGCCGAGGCATCCCGCGTGGGGTCAGGACAGCCGATGGTCAAGCGGGTGATTGCCGAGATGGGCGGAAAGAACGCCATCATTGTCGATGAGACGGCGGATCTCGACGAAGCGATTACCGGCGTCGTCTCTTCATTCGCCGGCTACGCGGGACAGAAATGCTCGGCTTGCTCCCGAGTCATCGTCCATCGCGCCGTCTACGACTCCTTCGTTTCACGTCTACGTGAGGCAGTGTTGAGCCTGGAAGTCGGGGATCCCATGAACCCATCCACCGACGTGGGACCGGTGATCGACGCCAGGGCCCAAGCGAGCATACGACGCTATATTTCTCTCGGTCTCAAAGAAGGCCGGCTCCTCGTGCAAGGATCAGCGGATCAGACCGGGTATTTCGTCGGGCCCACGGTGTTTGTCGATGTACAACCTCATCACCGCCTGGCACAGGAGGAAATCTTTGGGCCGGTGTTAGCGGTCATGAAAGCGGACAGTTTTGCCGAAGCCGTCGGTCTGGCCAACGGAACCGCGTATGCCTTGACCGGAGGGGTGTATGCCAGGAGCCCCGCGAATCTCGCGATGGCCCGAGAGCAATTCGACGTGGGAAATCTGTATTTGAACCGGCCGATCACCGGCGCCCTCGTCTCTCGTCAGCCCTTCGGTGGGCATCGCTTTTCAGGGATAGGTGCGAAGGCGGGTGGGGAAGACTACCTGGCCCAGTTCATGATCGCCAGAGTCGTCAGTGAGAACACCCTTCGCCGGGGATTCGAATCGACTCAGTGAAGCTTTCGCCGCCTTGATGTCGTATTCCTCAAGTTCTTCCGTAATTTCGGTGACCACGCCGCGGTCTTCTTTGATGGCGGATAATTCCTGCCGCTCTGCATACTTGACGAGACCGACGCCCTTGGCGAACCAGGCGGTCATCACGTCGATTCCGGAGACGGTGCGACGGCTTCCTGACAAGTGGATCTTCATGTTCATCCGTGCTTCCACTTTGACGGCATCCTGAAACGTACCGGCCGGGACGGTGATGGTTTCTCGACCGATCACCTTGCTCCACCCCTGAGTATCGACCTTCTCATCGGTTCGGTCACGGTCCATATCGCTGCCGAAATCAATCCCCATTCGGTCAAACTGTTGAAATGAAGACGGAATTCTCAGCGGAAACCTGAAAATCTGGTAGGGCGTAATTTGTTTTTCCAACGGTGTTCCCGGCTCCGACCCATAATAGACAATGCCGACCGCGTCACGCCGATAAAAACTATCCGACGGTCCGTGATTCCCGGGGTTCGTATCGTGGAACACCGTCACGGTGACGCCGTTCATCGTCTTGGTTCCCGTGACCGTCGATACATTCGTGAAAAACTTCAGTTCGATGGATTGGAGAGGTCCCTCGTTGATCTGGCCGCGATAGGTCCAGCGGCTCCCGACCGTATCGGGGAAATACTCCTCGGACTTGGTGATTGTGACAGGCTCCTCAGCCCCAAGCACCACGGCCCCGGGCTGTAGTCCCACGAGCAAGCACACCACCACCGCTAAGACCATGGGTCTATCATGATATTTCTGCGCCATCATTCCCCTGCTCCAAATACAATGATGTGACGGTATCATAGGAGTCCTGAGAGCGGCAAGCCGAGAGGCACCCTACGGAGTTCGGTACGTACTTGTCTTGGCCCGCTTATCGCCGCATAATCCGCTCCGATATGAAACCTCCAGCGTCGTCACCATCCTCAGTAAAGTATCCCCTGACGAAGCCGGCTGATCGTTCAGCAGTGCTCGTCACCGGAGCCTCCGGAGGCATCGGTCGTGCCATCAGCCAAGCATTCGGGAATATCGGATGGTACGTGGGGGTCCATTACTATCGGAATAAAACAGCGGCCGAAGCGACCTTGGATCGCGTCCTGGCGGGCGGTGGCATCGGCGATTCCTACCAGGCTGATGTTCGGGAAGCTGAGTCCGTTCGACGTATGATGGACAGATTCACCAACTGCGCCTCCGGTCCGTTAGTTTTGGTCTGCAACGCCGGAATCGGGCAGGGCGATCTGCTCATGCGCCACTCGGACAGTGTCTGGGATAACGTCATCGCCACGAATCTCACGGGAACGTTTCACTGCCTGCGAGCCATCGCGCCGTCCCTGCTGACGCGCGGCGGAGGCTCCATCGTCGTGATCAGTTCCCACACGGGATTTCATGGGGCAACCGGCCAGAGTGCGTACGCCACATCGAAGGCCGGACTGATCGGGCTTGTAAGAACAGCCGCGCTGGAATGGGGGCCGCACAATGTGCGTGTAAACTTGGTTCTGCCGGGATGGCAGAAAACCGACTTGACGGAGGGAATATTCCCCGAAGATACAGGGTGGCTTGATCATGCCCTGCGCCGTCCACCGATGATCGAAGAGGTCGTGAGTACCATCGTGCACCTGACCCACCTCACGGATGTATCGGGGCAGGTGTGGAACTGCGACAGCAGACATCTCTAAAACAGGAGCGTAATGGTTGGCTAATGGCTTATAGCAGAGAAAAAGAAGCATGATAAACGGTCGTTTCGAAACCAGATGCCGGATTTCATACGTCATCGGCTCTTACCGATGAGGCACGGAGTCTTCATCACCGGCACCGATACGGGCGTCGGAAAAACCTTGGTCACAGCCGCGCTCGCTCTCCATCTCAAAAAACGTGGACTGACGGTCGGCGTGATGAAACCGATCGAGACGGGAGTTTCGGCAGGAAGAGAAGCTCAGTCGGATGCAGCCCGCTTACGAACCATCATGGAAAATGAAGAGACGGCGGGAGCGATATGTCCTTATTCATTTGAATTGCCGGTGGCCCCCCTGACCGCTGCGCACATGACCGGGCTCAGCATCAATCTCGGCACCATCGGCAAGATCTATCGCCTTTTATCCGGTCGATACGAGTGCATGGTGGTTGAAGGAGTCGGCGGGGTGCTGGTCCCCATCACGCCCCACGACAACGTGATCAGCCTGATCAAACATTTGCGGCTTTCGGTAGTCGTCGTCGGACGATCCGGGCTGGGCGGCATCAATCATGCGTTGCTGACCATCGAAGTCCTTCGACGACAGAAGATCCGGATGATCGCGCTTATTCTGAATCGCACACATCCCGCTCGATCGGCCATGGCGCGCGTCCAAGAACGGTCTACCGTTGAAATCCTTCGCAAACAGTCCGGGCTGCCCGTAATCGGCCCACTCCCTTACGAACCCGGCCTCCCAAGCCGCTTCCGGCCCGCAATCACTCATCTTGCCCGATCCGCCGCCCTCAAGGGTCTGGCGAAATTGGTCTTGAGGCACGCGAGACAAAATCACTGACGGCCCGAAAGATATCCGGCGCCTTCAGAATCGCGGAGATGACCGCGACTCCGTCGGCTCCTGCTCGCATCACTTCTTCTGTGCGATCGGCGGTAATTCCTCCGATGGCGAAGATGGGGAGTGCCGTTAAAGACCGGATCCCCCGCAGTCCTTGCAGACCAACGACCGGATCATGATCGACTTTGGACCCGGGCGGGAAAATCGGACCAAACCCGAGGTAGTCCGGTCCACCGGCCGTCGCCTCCGATACCTGTTGAGGATTATGCGTTGAAATCCCGATCAGCTTGTCAGGGCCCATGACCTTTCGTGCGAGATGGAGCGGTAAGTCTCCCTGTCCGAGATGCACCCCATCTGCATCCACGGCGAGCGCCAAATCACATCGATCGTTGACGATGAACAGCACTCCCGACTCCTGTGCGATTTTCCTCAGCGGCAAGGCTTGCGCATAGGCCTCCCTCATCGGAGCGGTCTTGTTGCGATACTGAAATATCCTGGCTCCGGCGGTGGCCGCCGTGTTCAAAACGTCTGGAAGAAAACGATCGGGACTGACCAAGGGGTCGAGGATCACGTAGAGCCCTGACAATGAAGGCGTCGCAGACTTCTCGTCTGTTGAGACCCATGCCATATCAATTCCGTTTTGAGCGTTCCAACGCCTTTTGTTTGACGATCCGAAAGTGGGTGGACAATTCCTGCCGCACGATCATCGCCACCATCCAATCCGGTGCAAGCGAATCCGGTTCAACGGTCAGCTCAAAATCCGCGCGCGTCTGATGCTCGTCCTGAGCCGACTGCAGCTTCCAGACCCTGTGGTAGCGCTTGAAATCACCGCCCTTCAGATCGGTCACCAGGCCACCGTTCGGTAAGACCCGGGATTCCGTGACGAGCCGGCGTTCTCCGGGCATCACAGGGTGATCGATGCGAAGATCAATCGTGGCCACCCCATCTTGAATGCTCAATTCAGCTACGCGCATCCGAACGTCAAAAAGTTCCGGCCAATGGGCGTAGTCAGCCAACAACGTTTGTATAATTTCCGGTTTGGCCGGGAAGAGCAGGCGTGCTGTTGCACGCACACCGCCGCCAGGTTCGGTCTTTATCTCCAACCCATCTGCATCAGCCGCCGCCCATGCCTCCATCATGACAGGCAGGAGCGGTCCCTGCATGACGATGAGGAACAAGAGAACCAAACCGGTCCCCGGTGGGTTACCCGACGATCGCATCCAGCAGCCGCTGATGAATTTTTCGCACGCGTTCCAGCTGTCCTTTGGCAGGAAAACGTTCGTAGAACCCGTCGGCGCGGAACTCCTTCGTCAGAGGAGCCCAGGGTTTGACGATCTCCGCAAACGGCTTGTGCGAACGCTGCTCGTCCCAGTCGTTGATGAGCTTGCGATCCACGATCAGATCATCCAGGACGCGGATCAACGCCTTGAGCGTGACGTCGCGAGTGAACATATACCGGTCGTTCTGCCCCCAGACCTCGCCCATCACTTCCCTAACCCCCTTCAGGTAGTCGCGCACCAGCGCGTAGCAGCGATCAGCTTTCATCCCCAAATGCGACTCTATCCAACGCTTATGGACCGTCACGACCTTCAGCAGCTCGTTGAACACCTCGGACTGCAGAATCCACTTTTCTTGCTTACTCCGCCCGCCAAGACGATTGATCTTGTACTGCAGCGGTGAGTCCGGTTCGCCATACAAGAGGTTCACGACCTTGGCGGCAAATTTCTTTTCAGGACTTTCCCATGAGACCTTCTCATAGAGGTCCACCAAATGCGATCGGTTGATCCGTGTGTGGGTGGAGTTGATGATCACGAACATCTCTGTCGCGAAATCGGCGCTCCTTCCGTCGAACAAGAGGCAGGGCACCTCCACCTGCGCGCTTTGATCCGGATGTTTACCATGGAAAAAGTGAAGCCCGGCGAGACGATGTTGCCCGTCGATTACCAGATACTTTCCCTTCGGCTCGCTCAGGTGGCCGATTGAATCCGAGCCGTCCACCTTTTGGAAACGAAGCGTTTCGTCGGTGAACAGCAGCACGGTCCCCGGAATCATCGGTTGAGCCACGACGGTTTCATAAAAATTGACGATCTGCTTGATCTTCTGCCGATTCAAGACCCGTTGGAATCCCTTCTCGCTCCGCTCGATTCCCGCAATAAACTGCGCCACGTCGTCATG
>CAYXKP010000197.1:0-7571 GCA_964465695.1 uncultured Nitrospira sp. | reverse complement strand
ATGAACCCCTGCGGGTCGTGCATTGGCAAAAAGCGATCGCGCTTCTCTGGCAAGGAAAAGTCGAAGTCTTGGAAGTGTACGACAGGGAAATCCACGGGATTTCGCTGTCGATCAAACTTCCCGCGGTCATGCGGTTGCTGAAGCTGGTTAAACTGAAGGACAGTCATCGCGCCGTCAAGTTTTCCCGCATCAATATTTTTACGCGAGACGGCTACTGCTGCCAATACTGTAACCACAGATTTCGGACGGAAGAGCTGACGTTCGATCATGTGGTGCCCATCGCGAAGGGCGGAAAAAAGACATGGGAAAATATCGTGACGGCCTGCTGGCGGTGCAACAATCGAAAGAGCGGGCGTACGCCGGAAGAAGCCGGCATGAAGTTGAAGAAGCGGCCCATGAAACCTCGATGGAGTCCCGTCATTACCATCACCATCGGTATCCGAAACACGCCGGAAAGCTGGCGTGACTATCTCTATTGGAATATGGAGCTGGAAGCGGATCCGGCCGATACGTAACGCTCCCTCCCGGACGATCATTGCGGATCGCGTGTCAGCGACCGCCGTCTCCCGAGTCATCTATCAAATATCAAAGCTGCACGCGAAGTTATACCGAACCGCTGCATTATAGCGGCGGACCGGTCTCAAGGGGAAATGGAGTAGAGATGCCGGAAATTCCTCTTGCACGACGGAGGTCCATTCTCGGATACTGAGCCACTCGGTTGAAGGGGAGTCGCATCATGGCCGCCAATCCTGGTTTTCCCTTAGTCTTGGACGTGAGAAGCTGGCCGGTTCTGGTGATCGGCGGCGATGAGGAGGCCTCGGAAAAATCCCAACGGCTGCTCGAATCCGGTGCGCGGGTCACGGTGATCAGTCCGACACTCAATGAACCGCTGCGCATGTTGGCGGCGTCGGGCAAGATCATCCATCGCGGGCGACATTTTCGCGAGACGGACCTCGAACATCCCATTCTCATTCTCAACACCATTCGCGGTGACCGGGATTTTGCTCAAATGCTGTCGGCGAAGGCTAGAGAAAAGCGTGTGCTGCTCTGGTCGGTCGACTACCCGGAGGCGAGCAGCGTCACGATGCCGGCGGTCGCGGCGGTGGGACATGTGCGAGTCGCGATCAGCACCAGCGGAGTGGCACCTGCCCTCTCCGGATTCATGAAAGAGGATCTGGAACAGATCCTGGACGCGGAATTCATCGATTTCGTCGAGTGGCTGGGACAATTGCGGGAACAGGCCAAGGCGAATGAGCCGGATGCCGAAAAGCGGCGGGCGTTGCTTCGCGACGCGTTGGACGGGTTTCGTTTCCTCGGCAAGGTACGATATCCTCAAGTATGGCGGGAAAGACGCGCCGAAACCGAAACCGTGACGAGCACACCACCTGACACGGATACGATATAGGAGCACCGATGGTTCTACTGGAATTCAGCATGTCTCCGTTGGGAAAGGGCGAGAGTGTCGGGAAATATGTGGCCCGCTCTCTCGACATTATCGATAAGAGCGGAGTCGCGTATCGACTGAACCCGATGGGGACGGTCTTAGAAGGTGAATGGGAGCAAGTCTTCTCGGTCGTGCAGAAATGCTATGAGCGGATGAAGAAAGATTGCAACCGTATTTCCTGCACGATCAAAGTCGACTACCGAAAAGGCCATTCCGGGCGCCTCCAGAGCAAAGTGGCCAGCGTTGAAAAGACACTCAAGCGTGCAGTGAGGCAATAGAAGCGAATCGGTCTTCCTTCTTGCGGTTTGACCGAGCCCTGTCTCCCGAGCCAATTGCGCGAAGTCTACCGTGTTTTCCACACACTGCCCCATCTTTTGACCGGGGTTTCCCCCCTGTTGCCCGGGGGCTACTCTTCGTATTGCAAACCTCCCGAAGCCGCCGATATACTCGGCGGCCATACGTGCTATTCCTGTGGGGGAACTGTGCAGGTGTCAAACCGGTGGTCCTGTGCAGCCCTTCGGACCGCCGTGATGGCAAACTGTGCCGAGCACCACACCGGCTTCCTCACGTGGACCGGTCGTTTTCGGGGATGACGCCATGACCAGCAGCACGCTCGATCTCGTCGAGTCTAAATCCCTCCCGAACGTCGAACTCTTACCGAAAGATCGAACCATTCTTGAGCAGGGCGCGATGGTGTTTCGTCCGTTCGGCTTGGATGAACAGGGCCACACGATCCGGGACCTCAGCGGTGTCAGCATCAGAGCCGTGACGGTCTTTTTGGAGAAGTTGGTGGTGTCCAAGGGAGGAACATCGGCGGGAAAAGAAGCCGTCGAAGAGTTGTGCCGCCTCCTGAATGACCGCATCAAGGACTCCGTCTATCATGTCACTCCGGAATTGTTGAAAAATCCATGGAACAGCTACTCGTACGAATTCACGTCCTACCTCTATGAGTTCTGCGAACGAATCTCGGGCGACCCCCGTTTTGCCTTCAAAGCAGGGACGGAGAAGGTGTCTCCCATCATGCTGGCTCTGACTCGTCCCTTTTCCCTGTCGCAGATCTACACGATGTTTCCTTACTTCGGGAACAAGTTTACGTCCGGTGCCGTGGAATTCCGCGTGGAGCAAGTCACGAGCAGCACGGCGACGGTGGCGATGCGCTTTACCGACCGGACGCTTCGGCAGTTCGGGCCCTATCGCAGACGGTGTGCCTGCTTGGTCTGTCAATCTGCACAGGGCATCATGGTCGCTATGGCTGATCGCATCCACGGTCTTTCTCCGGCCGAAGCGATCGAGACTTCCTGCATCGGCAATGATGATGAGTGGTGCCAATGGACGATCCGATGGCGGGAGGAAAGCCGGTCTCGGAACCGATTCTGGCGGCGGACATCACCCCTCGAGCAGACACGTTCGACTCGCCTGAGCAATGAGTCGGTCGCCGACGTCGAAGGCTCTCAGAGCGGACGCTCTTCGGCGGCAACCCGCGCCGAGCTTCCACCCCATGCACAGCAGACCTCCACCTGGTTCTTATGGGGGGGACTGGCGGGTCTTGCACTCATGGCGGGAGCCGGTGCGCTGAACCCGGCAGTGAGTCTCGGCGAGGTTCTGTTGGTCGGACTGAGCCCGATCCTCGCCGTCGGCATCATGGTCAATCGGCGGCTGCTTCGTGAGAGCGAACGGCGCGAAGCCTTGATCCAAGAACAAATTACATTCGTCGAATCCCGCCATGAAGAATTGCGCGAAGCTTATTTGGAGCAGGAGCAGATGCGGGTCGAGTTGCGCCGGAAAGTGGCCCAACTCACGGCGCTTCATCGGGCGGGGCTGTCATTCGGCTCGACCTTCGAGCGAGACGCTCTCTTGCTCCAGGTGTTGGAAGCCCTGACGCACGAGCTCAGCTACAACAGCGCCATGGTGTCCATGTTCGATCCCTGTGAGACGACCGTCCAACATATTCGTCTCATCGGCGCGCCTCCGGAGGTCGAAACGTTCGCCCGGTCCTGTCGGATTCCGGTCACCGATCGCGAGAGTCCCGAGGGGACGGTGGTGCTTCAAGGACGTCCGCTGTTGGTCAAAGATATCGAGTCGATACGGCACAGCCTCCATCCCCTCAACCAACGTTTAGCCGAATTGAGCGGAACCAAAGCCTTGGTGGTGGTTCCCATCAAAACCAAAGACCGTATCTGGGGAATGCTCACTGTGGACCGTTCGCACAATCAAAGCGTCACGGAAGACGATTTGGAATTGATGACGACGGTCGCGAGTCAAGTCTCCATCGCATTGGATAACGCCTCGGCCTACCAACAGATCGAAGAATGGAATCAAGGGTTGGAGGTGAAAGTCAAAGAGCGCACCGAAGCCCTTGAGCGGGCCGACCGTTTGCGTGCGCAATTCCTCTCCCACGTGTCCCACGAGCTGAGAACGCCCCTCACCTCCATCAAGGGATTCATTCAAAATCTGCTGGATGGACTGACCGGACCGTTGAACGAGAAGCAGCAGCGCTATCTGGCGCGCATGTCCGACAATACGGATCGGCTGGTTCGCATGATCGAGGATCTCCTTGACCGAACCCGCATCGAGACGGGGCGATTGGAGGTGCATCCGCTCGATGTCGAGCTTGAACCCTGTCTCGCCGACGTGATCGAGCAGCTGAAACCGCTGGCCCAGGCAAAGCAGCAATCCCTGGAATTCCGTTGTGCCGGCGCCGAAGTCGTCGTCTGGGCGGATCGCGATCGTTTGATTCAGACGGTCGTCAATCTGGTGCAAAATGCCATCAAGTTCACCCCGCCGGGCGGAACCGTGTCGGTGGCCTGTGAGGTGACGAATCACCGCATGGCCGCCGTTCTGGTTCGGGACACGGGACCCGGTATTGCTTCGGAATACCTTGACAAGATTTTTGACCCGTTCTTCCGCATTCAGCAGGGTCAGCGCACGGCGCCCAAAGGATTGGGACTGGGGTTGTCCATCGTGAAAACGCTGGTGGAGTTGCAAGGAGGGGAGGTGGCCGCTCGGAATCGTCCGGAGGGCGGCGCAGAGCTCTCATTCACGATTCCGATCCATGCCGTCAAGGCGCCGCCGTTGCCGGAGTCCCAGCTCATAGGCCAGGAGATTTTAGTTGTGGATGACGACACCGACATTCAACAGCTGCTTCATGACCGGCTGAGGGCCGGAGGCTACCGGACGTTTTCGGCGTTCGATGGCCGCCAAGCGCTGGCGATTCTCCACTCACGGGAGTTCGACGGGATGATTCTCGACATCGGCATCGGTCAGATCGACGGGCTGGAAGTGCTGCGACAGGTGCGTCTGACGAATCAAAACCTTCCGATCATCATGATTACGGCCTCCGGATCTCGGGAACTCGCGGTGAAAGCCATTGGACTGGGAGCCCAAGCGTACCTGCTCAAGCCGTTCGACGCGGGCGAGCTTCGGCAAACCATGGATCGGTGGTTCCGACGTGCCTGACCTTCACTGTATGCGAGGGTCGTACAACTGCGTGCTCGTCCGGAAGACTCGTAGGCTGTTTATCTTCAGACAGTCCATCATATGTGGCGTCTCTCTGTTGTCGATTCTTTTCACCGCCACTTGGCGTTCCTCACCCGCGTTCGCTCAGGTTCCCCGCATCCAAGGACAGGGAGCGGCTGCATCCGGGATGGGCAATGCTTTTGCCGCTCAGGCCGACAATCCGTCTGCGTTGCATTACAACCCAGCCGGGATGGCTCAGCTCCGTGGTGTGCAAATCATGGCGGGGGGACTTCTCGTCGGTGGGCCGCTGGACCATAGAAGTCCGGACGGTACCGCGACAGCTGGTGATCACGATGGCGTCGTTGCGTGGCCTCCTCCCGCTCACAATTATATTACGGCCAATCTCCAAGGCCTTGGTATCCCTCTGCTTGATAAGCTCACGATAGGGGTGGGGGTAAATACCCCGTTCGGTTCAGCAACAAGGTGGCCGAGCACTAGCCCGTTTAGTGCAGTCACCACATTCAGTGCAATGCCGTTGTTCGATATCAAGCCGACGTTCGCGTATCAGCTTCTTCCGGATCTTTCGATCGGAGCGGGTCTAGACATCTACACCTTTTCAGGCCTTTTCGGGGAAGGCCATGCCGAATTCCAAAGAATTCTCCCCCCCGGGAATATGATTGAGTTGAACGGGAAAGACACAGCCCTTGGCTTTAACGTCGGTACGTTATATACGGCGTTGCGGAACGGAGACGGATTGCCGATTGTAAACGTGGCCATTGTCTACCGAAGTCAGGCCACGCTCCATTTGGATGGAGTGCAATTGGCCAACGGCGTGAAAGTCCAAGACACCACGACGACTTTTGTGTTGCCTCAAGTCATTACCGGTGGGATCGCGGTGTGGCCGGTCCGGAATACGGAACGAGAATGGAAACTCGAATTGAACGTCGACTATATCGGTTGGAAATCGGTGAGAAACTTAGATCTTCGGCGACCTGATGGAACGGTTATTCTTCAACAGCCACAAGATTGGAAAAGCACCTATGCCATTTTAGTCGGGACCGAGTATCGATGGCTGAAGATGGATCGATTGCCGGGATGGGAGGTGGCTGTGCGAGGCGGCTATTCGAATCTGCAAACACAAGTCCCCGACTCGACCTTCAATCCGGCCAACCCGTCAGCAGATCTTCATATCATTTCCACGGGTGTTGGATGGCTCTGCAAGGACAATGGGTCCTTCTTCGGCCTAACGACATGCGGAAATTTGGGAGTCAGATCCGTAAAACCAAAGTCGGTAGGTCTAGACCTGTCGTACCAGGTTTCGCTTTATGAACCCAGAACCGTTTCCGGTAATACCGGGCTACGAGCAGGAGTCAACGGGTTCTACGAAAATACCGCGCACACGGGCGGGCTCTCCGTCCGCGTCGCGTTCTAATCCAAGTTTTCTGTGGATCTCGCTTCGTCTGTGATCGGGTCAGTCAACGAACAGATGCAGAGAAGGGATTCAGGAGGCGACGTAGAGCCTGGGAATCAGCGGACTGACGGCACACAGGACTTCATATGAGATCGTGCCGGTCCATTCGGCAATGTCGCGGGCTGTGATTCGCTCATTCTGCTGTTGCCCGATCAGCACGACTTCATCACCGACCGCCACGCCCGGTATCCTGGTGACATCCACCATCAGCATATCCATGCACACCAATCCCGCGATGGGCGCCCGCCGTCCACGGACGAGAACATAGCCGCGATTCGAAAGTTGTCGGCTCAACCCGCCTGCATAACCGATAGGGAGAACCGCAATCCGCGTGGGACAGGCGGCGGTAAAAGTTCGATTGTAGCTGACTGTTCCCCCGGGCTGGATGGTACGGAGTTGAGCGATACAGGTCTTCAGCGAGAGCACCGGCTTGAGTTCAGGAGTTTCAACTGTGTCGGGAAGTGTGTGATACCCGTACAACATGATGCCGGGCCGCACGAGGGAAAAGTGTGCCGACGGAAAGCGAACGGCTCCGCCGCTATTGGATACATGGAGGAGCGGAACCTGAAAGCCGCATTCCCGAACGGCTTTCAACGCGCTGTTGAAGCGCCTGATTTGGTCTTCGGATGCGTCGGGATTCGATCCGTCGGCGTCGGCCAAATGGGTCATGAGTCCTTCCAGTCGCAGGGAGGAAGGAAACCTGTGCGAGCGCATGAGCGTCAGCAGCTCATCCTGCGTCAAGCCCAACCGACCCATGCCCGTCTCGACTTTGAGATGGATCGGGTAGCGGACCTCGCGCGAAGCGGCAGCCTGCGCCAGCTCCGTGAGCACGGAAGGATCGCTCACCACCGGAGTGAGTCGGTGGGCAAAAAGATCACCGAATTGTGCCGGGAAAATCGGCCCCAGGACGACGATGGGCACATGGATGCCGGCCTGCCGGAGGTCAACCCCTTCTTGCGTGGAAAAGACGGCAAGACGAGTGACTCCATGCCGTATCAGTGCCCGTGACGTTTCGACGGCACCATGGCCGTAGGCGTTGGCCTTGACGACCGCCATGACGTCGCATCCCGGAGAGAGAACTCGACGGAATTGGGAGAGATTGTGTGCGAGCGCCGTCAGGTCCACGGCGGCGACGGTCGGAAGGAATGTCGGCGTACTCGACACGCGAAGAAGTGAGCATCAGGAGGTCAGGTTCAGACC
>CAYXKP010000196.1:0-7573 GCA_964465695.1 uncultured Nitrospira sp. | reverse complement strand
CGCTGGCTCCTCGGCCTGGGATGGAAGGCGAGATTCCAGAACGGCGTCCTCGTCCCCTTCGGACCATGGAAGACATGGGGATGAGCATGGAAGGCATGGAGATGAATGGCACGGACATGTCGGGCATGCAGCACGCGAACGGCGGCGGGATGACGATGCCCGGTATGGGTTCATCCGACGAGAAGCCGAGCAGCAAGCCTTCAGCTAACACTCCGAGCATGGATCACAGGCAACACGATGCGGGTATGCACGATATGTCCAGTCAAGCTCCTGCTGAACAAACTACGTCGATGATTCTCGGCGCCGAGCCCGTCAAACATGGTCCCGACGATCATGGCACCGGCAACCAAACGGTGGCCGAGTATTCGCAGAACCGGTTTGGGGAACCAGGCAGAGGGCTGGAAAACAGCCCCTGGCGGGTGTTGCGTTACACCGACTTGAAAAGCCTTGCCCCCTATCCGGATCAGCGGGAGCCGGAGCGAGAGATTGAGCTCCACCTCACAGGCAATATGGCGGACCGATATATGTGGTCGTTCGATGGGAAGAAATACTCTGACGCGCCCGAACCGATTCGTTTTCGCTATGGAGAACGGCTGCGACTCACGTTCGTCAACGACACGATGATGGAGCATCCGCTTCATTTGCACGGCATGTGGATGCACCTCGAAAACGGCGCGGGCAAGTATCTGCCCCGCAAGCATACCGTCATCGTCAAGCCCGCGGAGCGAGTATCGGTCGCGGTCACCGCGGACGCTCCCGGACCCTGGGCGTTTCACTGTCATTTGCTCCTCCACATGGAGGCAGGCATGTTCCGGGTTATCGAGGTGTCTGATAAGCCACTGTAGGAGCAATCATGTCTCTTCACGCTCTTCTTTCTAGTGCTCTAGCAGGTGTGCTGAGCGTCATCGCCTGCGCTCCAGTCACATCGGCTCACACTTCTCTGAACGCATCGAATAAGGGCACCGTATTCGGTCCGTCCAACTCCGCCGTTCCGCTCAGTCCCTCGGTGAAAACGGTTCAAGCGCCGTTGGAGAGTGCATCAGACAGTCTCAGCGGACCTGTCCGTACCCTGCCGAATCTATCCCCACGACAGGACTGGGCTCCACCCGTCAATGATCAAGAGAATCATCTGTTCACCTTGTTCGACGTGCTCGAGTACCGCCCAAAAACAACTGCAGGCGAACATTCGAGCGATTATCGCTGGGACATCGAAGGATGGTACGGCGGGGATTACAATCGACTCTGGTTCAAGAGTGAAGGTCAGCAAAACAGCGCCTTTAAAGCGGACTATCATTTGGATTTCCAACTGTTGTATGGACGCTTTCTCCGGAAGTATTATGATTTCCAAATCGGCCCGCGTCTCGAAACGCAAACATTCCGGGGGAAAAATGTGACCCGTGGGTTCGCCGCGATCGGGATCGAAGGGATCGTGCCCTACGATTACACGATGGAGGCGACCTTGTTCATCGACCAGAACGGCGCGGTGTCCGGGCGACTGACGTTGACGAAGGATTTGTTGCTGACCCAGCGGCTGATCCTCCAGGGCCGCTTCGAGAGCAATGTGGCCGTTCAACGAGTCGAAGAATTTACGACCGGTCCCGGACTGAACAATCTGGAATTCGGGGTGCGGCTTCGGTATGAAATTCGGCGGGAGTTTGCGCCCTATGTCGGCTTCTCGCTGGATAGAAGTTTCGGTGAGACGGCCACGCTCGTGCGCCAAGAAGGTGGAAATCCAAGTCAGATCAGATTCGTGGCCGGCGTGCGCATGTGGTTTTAGCACTCTGAATTGTACCAGAGGCGGCTGGCGACCACAGTGGGTGATGACTAATTACAAGGTTCAGCTATTCTGCTATCGCCATGCGCCGGCAATAGGGGCCATACAGGCCATAGCGAACAGAACACGTGATTGCTCTCCCAGGAAGCAAGAGAATCCTCACCAGGTTCTTTCACCCACGAAGCGACGGGGACAGGACGTGATGGTGATAGCCCACAGACACCGTTTCATCGCTGCGCCGCTGTTCTTCATGCAAGGAAACTCAAATAGAAACAGCTATTCATTAGGCACAAGGAAGACGCCACTATATCGAGTTTGTCTGTCGATGTGGTAATTAGCGTCTATAGAGCGGTTGACCACTTCGTCGAACCGTTTACTCTTTCCGCTATCGTGATTAATTTGAATCACAGAGAAATACCGGGACTCGATCAGATCAGTTAATTTCCATCGTTCAATGATACCAGCTCGGATTTTCTCGCGTGTCATGAAATCATTGGCCTCAAATTGCTTTCCCGCCCAGTAGCACAGCGCCAGAGATTCACACATGGCAGCACCTCGAGTTTCCGACAAATAACGGATATCCTCCGCAACAGATTCAGTTGCAAGCTCTCTTGTCTTCCAGAATTCTCGGACCTTCACAATCTCATACGGCAAGGATACAGCCAGAGCAACGACAAGTACGGCAAGGATCAAAACGGAAAAACGGCCGGCCTGCGATTGAGTCCGGCATTCCATCCGATCGGCATGTCGGAGGAGCATGCCACCGATCATTATGGAGGCGACGATAATGTCGAACAAGGCATTCACATCCACGCCACTTCCACCGGAAATAAAAGTACCCCACAAACACGCCAACATGAAATAGAACTGGAGCAGTACAAAAGTTCCCGTTTGGGGCAGCAGAACAGATCCTGCTACACCAAACATCAAGACGGCCAGCAATTTGTTGAACTGACGATCGATCGCTTTCGCGACTGTTTCTAGATGCCACTCCCGGTAGTCGAGAAACAGTCCGCGAAGAAAGTCCAATCCATGAATCATGGTGAAGGTGAACAAAAAGACGCACACTGCTGATAGTCCGGCAACCAAGAAACGAACGCTGGCGGCACGGTCGGAGACGAATAGCCACAAAAAGACCGCCAGAGGCAACGCAATAAGATTTTGTTTAATGAACCCGGAAACCACCATTATGAAAATGGCCAGGTAAAACAACGACCCTCTATTTCGGCTTTTCAACAGTAGGTAAAGCCCCGACAACTGCACAGCATGCGCAAGCCATTGAGGATCAGCCATGCCGATGTAGTGCTTGGCAAACATGGCGATGAACGCCAAGAAAAATAAGCTCATCACCATGGCTTCGGCGCCACGTCCACCCATCTCCACGATGCACGTTCCCAGCATGGCGGCAACGGCCAAAAGACTAAGGAACGAGACAAGGCGTCCCGCGATGAGGTCATCGCCAAGCCAGGCGGCAAGGCCGGCATTAAGATAGAAAGACAAGGGAGGATAATTATTGGAGGTTAAGGCATTATACGGAGGGTAGAGGGGCTCGCCTTTGAGTAGACGATTCGAATGGAAGGCGTTCCAGCCTTCGTTGGGGTCGATGGGAACTTTGTCGGTTAACCTTGCGACCGGCTGAGAATAACATAATGCAATTATCGCAGAGAGCAAGACGATCATCACTACATAGTACTGTTTTAAAGATACCCTATTCGTCGTCATTGGGAACTCCTATGCCTCCAAAACGTCGGCAATGCATCAGCCGAACCTCCCCATCCGCTCAATTGTCTCTCTGGGATAGTCATGTGCTTGCGGATCATGGCGTTTGACCTGGCCGCGATATCACGTAGCCGTCACTACGAACATTCTATAGTCCGTGACTAGGGCATCCAGGATTTTGCTGAGACCCGATGAGGGATGAATCGTAAAAAGACTGCACCGAAAGGCAAGTTATCCCATATCCAGCCGGGTCTACGGCGTTTGCACGAAGCGTGTGGCCTGATCTCAAGTACCTTGATCACAATGTCTATGAGCAATCCCGGCAATTCCGGACGCCGACGCACACACCTCCCTTATTTTTTCCCCACGTATAGATCTGGGACACAGCATAGTTCCAAACAGCACCGACCAGTACGCCAGCGAGCGCCGCGAGCATCCATTGCGTGCGGTTTTCAAACAAATAGGTGGCGATGCCGACGTTGGCGAGAGCGCCTATGCTGCAGGCAAGCATGAAGCTCAAGAGTCCTTTGAGCCAGGCCCATCCTCGCAACCTCCAATCACGGTAGGTGAGGACGTTATTGAGGGCAAAGTTGAATATCATCGCTGTGCCTGCGGCGAGAGATTGGGAATTTGCGAAGCCCAAGTCTATCCCCTGAAATACCAAGCTTAATACGGCCATGTGGACGAGTACGCCTAATCCGCCGATGATAGAAAATGTGAGGAAACGCACGGGCACAAAGCGACCGATCGTCTTATCGGCCAGCAACATGCCGTACTCCCAGACAACCATTTCATCCAACTTGCTTTCACCGGCAAACCGATCACGGAAGCGGTATGGCACTTCCGTCACGCGCAGTGGCTGTCTGGCAGTCGCGAGGATGTCGAGAAGGATTTTAAATCCTAAACCCGAAAGATGGTGGACGGTCGAATCCAGCACCTTTCGCCGCAGCATGAAAAATCCACTCATCGGATCCGAGACAGGCTGTTTAAGTACCACGCGGCTCGCTGTCGTCGCCAGTCGACTCATTGCCTTGCGATGTTGGTTCCAGTTACCCGTGCTGCCGCCCGCGGAATAACGGGTTCCTATCACCACATCCGCCCCACCCTGCTCGATCTCGGTAAGCATTTTCGGCAAAACAGTCTCATCATGCTGTAAGTCGGCATCCATCACCGCAATCGTCGGCGCCGAAACGGCCAACATGCCCTCAATACATGCGGAAGACAATCCTCGCCTGCCGACCCTTTGCAAGCACCGGATTCGAAGGTCGGCCCGCGCAATGTTGCGCACAACAGCCGCCGTCCCATCAGGTGAGTCATCATCGACGAAGACGATCTCCCATCCCGTCATGCCAAGCGTCGCTTCAAGGCGACGCAGCAACTCTTGGATGTTCTGCGATTCATTAAAAGTTGGTACGACGACCGACAGGCGCAGCGGGGACACACTCATACTGTCTGTGCCTTTTAGCATGTATGGCTGATACACGTGATCGATGTCATAGCGGCAAATGAGGCCACGTTCACCCCAGGCAATGCTCTAGGTTTCGTCCAACGCCGGTGTCATTCATGCGTGAGTTCAGCAATTAGCTGCTATCGTCCTGCGCCGACATAGCTCCGATTGGTCGCATAGTGCAGAGTGAACCCCCCGGGGTTCTCTCTCTGGAGGAAGGGATGGATTTCATGTCTATTCTCTTTCGACACGGCCAGCTTTCTATATGGCTCCGATGAATCACATCTCGTCTCGTCCGGCCCGTGGATGTCGAGCAGCCTCTCCTTGGACTGCCCGACATCTTGGGGCTGGTTTTCCGTCCCACTCTCGCCTAGTAATCCACGCCCATCACATAGGTTCTCGCGGCACCTCGTGCCGCAGTGATTTTAATCGGCCGCATCATGTCATTGTCCTCATGGTCGAGGATATGACAATGCCAGACGAACCCATGCGCACCGGCATCTGGATCAAAAGAATAGTTTCTCGCCACGCCGGCTGCCGTGTCTGTCGGCGCGTAGCGCACGGCGAGACGAGTGACTTGGCCCGGATACGCGATCACGGTATCTTTCCATCCGGCTTCATTCACTTCCGGAGGATGCACGGGGCCATGCAGATAGGGCTGAATGTTCGGATTTCCTCCATATTTCAATCCAGAAGCAACGGAGGGCGCATACGTCAACGGTGGACCATCGCCAAACATGGAGGCGCCACCGGGAAACGACATTTCGTAGGCCTTATTGTACCGGTTCCGATGAAACTTCTGCCGATTCATCACCTGCACCTGCGTCAAGTGCGTGTGGATCGGATGGGCGTCGGCTGTCAGATTGACGATTTCCCAGACCTCGGTCTCGCCTTCAACCGGCAACTCGGACACATATTCCGTTATGCCTCCCACCGTGACGGCCGTGAAATCCGTTCGGCCCATGCCATCGGCACGTTTGCCGGATGCCTTCGTATTGTTCAGCAGCAATTCGACCATTCCCATGCCGCCGGCACCCATCATGTCATTCAAGGTGAGCTGGCGCGTTTTCGAAGGCACGACGGCCAGCGTTCCCGTAGCCGGGTTCACCAGCCGGCGCAGGGGTGGACGGAGCGCGCCGCCATGAGCCGGGTTGTAGCTCGCGTCCGCCCCTGCCAGCGTGGAGGGTCCGACGCGAAACTGGAGAACGCGTCCCACCGTCGCCCCATCGGGTGGTGCCCCATCGGGGAACGGGCTGCGGCCGTGATTCTTCAACATCAGGGTGCGGCCCTCCAGCCCTGAAAAGTCGATAATGATGTCGGCGCGCTCAGCAGGCATCAAGGTCAGCTTGTGCAGTTTGACCGGCGCATCGAGATATCCTCCGTCGGTGGCGATCTGCCATAGATGCTGTCCAGGCAAGGAAAGTTCGTAGGTACGCGCATTCGAGGCGTTGATGAGGAGGAACCGATAGCGCCTGGCCTCGACATTCAGATACGGCCAGACCTTGCCGTTCACGACATTCGTGTCGCCGAAGAACTCCATCATCCAGAAGGGGTGCTCCGGATTGGGCCCCATGTTTGGAAAATAGAGCTGCCCGGTCGTATCGAACATGCGGTCCTGGATCACCAGCGGAATCAGATAGTCTACGGAGCCTGCCGTGCCTTGTTGCAATCCGGTCGGATGCAGACCGGCTGGCAACGTCAGTGCCGGATCCACGATCAGATACCCCCCTGCCAACCCCGCATAGACGTTCAAGCGTGTGAGGCCCAAGGCATGGTCATGAAACCAGAGAGGAGCGGCTTCTTGTGTATTTGGATAGCGGTACATCGCTCCGTTCGCCACCGCACCCGCTTTGCTGTAGTACGCATGGCCTCGGTAGACGCCATCACCGGTGAACCAGGCGTTCGGATTTCCATCCAGCACCGGCGGCACCTCCCCTCCGTGCAGATGTGGCACGGCTGGGACCGGACCGGCATAATTCGACGCGCAGATTCCCACCGGCGGTTGGTTTTCCATGACATTGTCTGCGCACCGGTTGGCTTCACGGTTCAGCGGATCGGCCCAGTACAGCGTCTGATCAGTGGATGTCTTCCAGGCCGACAGTTGGCTCGCTGTCGTATGGGGCAGACTGTTGATGTACTGAACTTCGGTCGGGGTTCCACGCGTCGCAATGACCACTGGGCCGATATATGTTGGGGAAATTGTCCCCGATCCAGGACAAGTCGACCCGTCTCGGTAGCCCCAGACATAGGTTCCCGAGTAGGCAGGAGCGGAAGACGCCGGTACGAATGTCGACGGCATGACGTTGGCCTTGAACTCGCACATCGAGAGCGTTGCCGATGCCGAGGTGATGGTTTCGATGGTTCCGCCCGTCACAGCGAGAAGAGGCAACGGGTCCACGAACTGCGGAATCTCACTCCCCGGTAACGGGACTGGCTGAGCTGAGGCCGGAGTGTTGGAGACCAGCGTCAGTGCTACCAAGAGGTAGTGAGCCGGAGACCAATTGCTTATTATTTTTTCTAGAAGGTATCTCATGTTAACCTCCATTGATCGGGATAGAAGAACCACGTTCCTCGCTTACACAAGACGATCAAGCTTTCTCGCGATCCTGACCTCCTCGTATTATCAACACAGC
>CAYXKP010000195.1:0-7613 GCA_964465695.1 uncultured Nitrospira sp. | reverse complement strand
CCTCTGTTCTTGTGACGGATCTGCAATCGGGGCATGTCGTGCTCGAAGCGCGAATGGCATCGGAGCACAGAGTCGACATTTTCTGTGGACGGTTGTACTCGCACAAGGGAACGCTGATAGAGATCACTCCCCACTATTGCCGGATCGGCTCAGGCATGACGCTGTTCGGAAACATCGTGGAAGCTCGAGGCGGCCCGGCCATTCTCGATTGATCGTCTTCCGCGCACTCTTCCACTTCTGATTTCCATCTTCTCAGAGAAGACGATGCGCTTTCCTCATCTCTGCTGAAAAGCGAGAACCGTTTTACCCTTATCTCTCCTTTCTCTAGAATGGCACCTATGACCGAGATCCCAAAACCTACCGTCCAAGCATTCCTTGTCTGCGACCAAGTGATCGAAGACAGCCTCACGAAAAAGAAAAGCCTGATCGGAATCTTCACCCATCTGCAGGCCGCCTCATTTCCGTTTCAGCATCAGCAGATGGGCCTCTACTTCTGCTTAACCGATGCCGAGGGCCTGTACCATTTTGATATCGACTTGATCTACCTCAATACCGAACAACTGGTTTGCCGCGCGACCCTTCCTAACATTGAAATCGGCGATCGCCTCCAAATATCCGATTTCGGAATCAACATCCCTCTGTTGATCTTTCACGCACCCGGGCGATATGAATTTCGGCTGCGCATGGAGGGCCAACTCATCGCTCAAAAAGATTTCAACGTCATGCCGACGCCGACTTCGGACACTTCGGCCGTCGAGCCCTCTGCCTAGCCTCCCCCATTCCTCCAGTCGGCCCCTGTATGGTAGAACACCACTCCGGACCATCATCGGCACATGGCCGCATCAAGACGTTCGCACAAGATTTCATGAGCACACCGGAGTCTAGTTCTTCAAATTTCATTCGGGATCTCGTTGCCGCCGACCGTGCGGCCGGTAAGCACGGCGGGCGGGTCGTCACGCGATTTCCTCCCGAACCCAATGGATATCTCCACATCGGTCACGCCAAATCCATCGTGCTCAATTTTGGGATTGCGAACGAGTCTCCCGGAGGGTTCTGTCACCTCAGATTCGACGACACGAATCCCACCACGGAAAACCCCGAGTACGTACAAGCCATACAGGAGGACGTACGATGGTTGGGGTTTGATTGGCGCGGCAAGCTGTTCCATGCGTCGGATTATTTCGAGCGGCTCTATGCCTTCGCCGTTGTCTTGATCGAAAAAAGCAAGGCCTACGTCGACAGCTTGACGGCCGATCAAATCCGAGAACACCGCGGCACGCTGACGGAACCGGGCCGTAACAGTCCTTATCGAACCCGCTCCGTCGAGGACAACCTGGATCTCTTTGCACGCATGCGAGCCGGGGAGTTCGCCGACGGAACGCACGTCTTGCGAGCCAAAATCGACATGAGCTCTCCCAACATCAATCTGCGAGATCCCATACTCTATCGAATTCGACATGCCGAGCATTATCGGACAGGCGCCACCTGGTGCATCTATCCCTCGTATGATTTCGCGCATCCGCTGTCCGATGCCATCGAAGGGATCACGCACTCACTGTGCACACTGGAATTTGAGGACCATCGGCCCCTCTATGATTGGGTCGTCGCGGAAGCTGACGCCCCGCATCGTCCGCAGCAAATCGAATTCGCCAGGCTCAATCTCACCTCCACGGTGATGAGCAAGCGTAAGCTCCTGGAATTGGTGAGCAAGAAACTGGTGGCCGGGTGGGATGATCCCCGCCTTCCCACTTTGAAGGGCCTCCGTCGCCGTGGTGTGACTCCAGAAGCGATTCGCGCCTTCTGCGAACACATCGGCGTCGCGAAGCGCGATGCGACCGTCGAGATGCAACTGCTCGAACACTTCATCCGAGAGGACTTGAACAAACGGTCACCGCGCGTGATGGCGGTCCTCCGACCGTTGAAAGTGATACTCGACAACTATCCGGAAGATGTCGTCGAAGAACTCAACGCGGTAAATAATCCGGAGGACATTTCCGCTGGAACGAGAAAAGTTCCGTTCTCGAGAACGCTGTACATCGAGCAGGATGATTTTAAGGAGGACCCCCCGAAACAGTTCTACCGCCTTGCGCCAGGCCGGGAGGTCCGGCTGCGCTATGGGTACATCATCAAGTGTATGAGCGCGACGAAGGACCCTCAGACCGGAGCGGTCACCGAACTGCACTGTATCTACGACCCGGAGACGAAAAGCGGATCGGCGCAAGAGCAGCGGAAGGTGAAGGCCACCATTCACTGGGTCTCGGCGTCACATGCCGCCACTGCCACCATCCGTCTCTATCATCCGCTTCTTCTCCCCGCGCCCCCACAACATTCGACTGAAGTGGATTGGACAGGATCGATAAACCCTCAATCCTTGGAACTCCTCACCGACTGCTTGGTGGAGCCCAGCCTCCGCTCTGCCGCGCCCGGTTCCCGCTTCCAATTCGAGCGGCAAGGGTACTTTTGTATGGATTCCGAATCATCACCGGAGGCCCTCCTCTTCAACCGAACCGTGTCGCTGAAAGATACGTGGGCCAAGGTTGAGAAAGCCGAGCGAATACCCCCACGCTGATATCCTCCGGTGTCTCATCGGCTGTACTTCATTCGGTGCCGGCGTTACACTACCCTCATGACCTGTCCCCTGTGCCGTCGGCCCACGACGTGGGAAGAAAATCCTTGGCGCCCATTCTGTTCCGAGCGTTGTCAGATCACGGATCTTGGAACCTGGGCTGCAGAACAATACCGCATTCCAGCGACTCGGCTCACGACCGACACGGCCATCTCCGAGTCTACCACTGGAGCCGATCATCGGGGAGAAGGTCAAACTTCGAGTTGAGGCCGACTCCTGCCGAATACCCGCCCCTGCAGCGACAATGTCATGTCCCATCTCACCGGAGTGGCTTCACTCGCCTCGCGCGCATTGAGCGATCATCGCCGGTCCGGACAAAGTCTCCCTCTTCACTATTGGCAAGTTGAAGTGAACTTGCTAAGGTCACACCTCACGCTCAACTCTGCGAGGAGACCATTCAATGCTCGCGACCAAAGGCTATGCGGCGATGGCCGCCAAAGAGAAACTCCAGCCGTTTTCCTTCGAACGACGGGAGGTCGGTGCGCACGACGTGTTGATCGCGATTTCGCATTGCGGCATCTGCCATTCAGATATCCACCAGGCCCGTAACGAATGGGGCATCGGGCTGTTCCCGATGGTACCGGGACACGAGATCGTCGGAACCATCGCGCAAGTCGGCACGGCGGTGACGGCCTTCAAGGTCGGTGATCGAGCCGGCGTCGGCTGCTTTGTGGACTCTTGTCGAACCTGCACGGCTTGCCGCGAAGGCCTGGAACAGTATTGCGACGGGGGCCCGCTCTGGACCTACAGCGGACAGGATAGAGCGGGCGAAATCACGCGGGGGGGTTACTCGTCGCAGATCGTGGTGGACGAAAACTATGTCCTCCGGATTCCCCCGACCCTCTCGTCGCCGGGAGCAGCGCCGCTGCTCTGTGCGGGCATTACGACCTACTCCCCCTTGCGTCAGTGGGGCGTGGGTCGCTATCACAAACTGGCGGTCGTCGGGCTCGGAGGCCTCGGGCACATGGCGGTGAAGATCGCCAAGGCGATGGGAACCGAGGTGACGGTTTTGAGCACATCGGAGCATAAACGGGAAGACGCGAAACGGTTGGGGGCTGCGAACTTTGCCGTGACGTCCAATCCTCAGACCTTTACCAAGCTCCAAGGATACTTTCACTATATTCTCGATACGATCTCCGCACCGCACGACTACAATGCCTATTTGAACCTCCTCAAAACGGATGGCACCATGATCCTCGTGGGCGCACCCGAAGCGCCGACTCCTGTTCAGGCATTCTCACTCATTTTCAAGCGACGGCGTCTCGCCGGTTCGCTCATCGGCGGGATCAAAGAAACGCAAAAAATGCTCGACTTCTGCGCGCAGCATCGGGTCGAGTCGGACATCGAGTTGATTCCGATCCAACAAGTCAATGAAGCCTATGAACGGGTACTTCGAGGCGATGTCAAGTTTCGATTCGTGATCGACATGGCGTCGATGGATTGACAAACGGGCCGACCATTTGGGGTAGGAAAATGGCTGGGGGACTAGGAATCGAACCTAGGTAGCCGGCTCCAAAGGCCGGCGTCCTACCGCTAGACGATCCCCCAGCGCGGTACGAAAAAACCACCGACGATAAGGCTGGAAAGATAAATTGGCTGGGGGACTAGGAATCGAACCTAGGTAGTCAGATCCAGAGACTGACGTCCTACCGCTAGACGATCCCCCAACCGAGGTTCAACGTAATATAGGACCGCACAATCCGTCAAGCCTGACCGGCTTCAGCGCGGCCAATGCCCTTTCGTAACCGATGTAAGGTCCGTTCCCGGCCGAGCACTTCCATGACTTCAAACAGACCGGGGCTTGCAGCGCGACCGGTGAGCGCCACACGAACAGGTTGGGCCAACACGCCCATCTTGATGCCCTCTTCTTCGACGAATTTTTTGAAACTCTCCTCCCAACTCGGTTTGCTAAAACTGGGAAACGCTTCGAAGCGCGACAGGAGCTTGCGCAGCACGGGAGCGACCGCGGGAGTCAGAAATTTCTTGGCTGCCTCCGCTTCCAATTCGGCATCCTGCCCAAAATAGGGCTTGACCCACTCCACCATTTCGGCCAGCGTCTTGACCCGTTCCTTCACCAGGACGATCAGCTGCGCAAGCCATTCATGCGACACGGCTTCCACTTCCTTTCCCAGCCCGGCATGCTCTAACAACGGCACAAGTGCTTGAACCACTTGGCGGGGGGGGCCGGTCCTGATGTATTCGGCGTTCATCCACAGCAGCTTGTCCGGATTGAAGATGGCCGCCGACTTTTGGACGTGATCCCACGAGAACTTTTCGATCAACTCCTGCCGAGAAAAGAGTTCCTGGTCTCCGTGAGACCACCCGAGTCGGACAAGGTAATTGACCATGGCGTCGGGCAGATAACCCATGTCCCTATAGGCCATAATCGAAGTGGCACCATGGCGTTTAGAGAGCCTGGTCTTGTCCGCCCCCAAAATCATCGGCAGATGTCCGAACCTTGGAACGGCAAACCCCAGCGCTTCGAAAATTGGAATCTGGCGGGGTGTATTCGTCAGATGGTCGTCTCCGCGCACGACGTGCGTGACACCCATCAAGGCATCATCGACCACGACCGAGAAGTTGTAGGTCGGATACCCGTTCGATCTGAGAATGATCAAGTCGTCCGCGACGGCGTTATCGAAAACCACCTTCCCCTTGATGAGATCATCGATGACCGTCTGGCCCTCTTGTGGGGCCTTGAAACGAAGAGCGGCATCTCCCGGCGGATGTGCGATCGTCAAACGGCGGCAGCGGCCGTCGTAGCGAGGCGAAAGCCCTTTGGCCTCTGCTTCTTTGCGCCTCGCCTCCAACTCTTCCGCCTTACATACGCACCAGTAAGCATGCCCAGTCTCAAACAAGCTCATGGCATAGCGACGATAGAGTTCCATTCGTTCCGTTTGGCGGAATGGTCCCTCGTCCCAATCGAGGCCGACCCATTTCATGCCCTCGATGATGGCTTGAATTGATTCATCGGTCGAGCGGCTTTGATCGGTATCCTCGATGCGAAGGATGAACACACCCTGTTGTTGGCGCGCAAAGAGCCAATTGAACAAAGCCGTGCGCACGCCGCCGATATGGAGAAAACCCGTCGGGCTCGGAGCAAACCGGACACGGACCTGACTCATGACGCCGCCGTCCCTTCCTTCGAATACAACGGTACAGGAGAACGCACATCTATACCATGCTGTGAAAATCCATGTACATCGCCTTGCCACTTCCATCTCACGATGGCTTCTGCTATGACGGGTATGACGTTGCCGCGAGTCAATTATGACGGATCTCACGCAACCTGCCACGGTACTTGCGGTGACCGATCTGACTCCCTGCGTCCGTCAACTCGTCCTCAAGCCCAAGACCAGCAAGATTTCCTTTCGACCGGGGCAGTGGGTGTCTCTTAAACTGCCGGTGGGATCAAAGCCGCCGCTCAATCGTGCCTATTCCATGGCGGACCCTTCATCCCCCTACGGAGAGTTGACGTTGGTGTTCGATCGTGTCCCCGGTGGGCTGGGCTCCCATTACCTTTACGAATTGAAGTCCGGAGATGAGGTGCACTTGTCCGGCCCCTATGGAAATTTCACCCTCCCTTCCCCTCTCGATAGAGAACTGGTGTTGATCGGGCGCTATACCGGCCTGGTTCCGATACGGTGCCTGACAAAACAGTTGTTTTTTTCCAAAGTACAGACTCCGGTTCTATTGATCGCAGTCGCGCCCGGCGAAGAGGAGGTCTTGTTCCATCAGGAATGGCTTACCATGGCCATCCAATTTCCTTCTTTTCGATATCTTCCTTTGGTCGCCCGGGACGGCGAGTCAGAGGCGGTCGAGAAAACGGTGTCCATGCTTTCGCCGCTGATTAAAGGACAGCCGAAGGTGATTCCCATGCTCTGCGGGACCAAAGCCTTCGTCCGCCCCTTGCGGGCATATTTTATGGAAGGTGGTTACGAACGAAAGGAAGTAAAGATAGAGACGTACGACTGAAAAGAGTTATTCGTGAATCGCGGGATTCTTCTCTTGCATTTAACCGACAGCGTTTAACGATTCACGCATCAACGACGGACGAATCAGTGCCCCTCCCTTACCAGATTCTTATTCACGGCTGGAATTTCGACGATGATATCCTTGGTCCCGTTCGGCACACATTGGCACCCCAGTCGTGACTGCAGAGAGGTCATGGGAGCTTCATCCAACTGGTCAAACTCATCGTCCGTGCCTTCATTACAGGTTTCCAATCCCTGCTTCACGATCACGTGACAGGTCGAACAGGCGCACACACCGCCACATACATGCTCCAAGTCCACTCCGTGACCCATTGCAATGTCTAAAATACTCCCCGGTAGCCCGGTGGCACCGTAAGGAATCTTTTCCGGATCGACCGGGACAGTAGTCGTACTTCCATTTGGATGAATGAATGTCACGGTGTAGGAGACCTTAGGAAGTTGATAATCGGCCTTTTCAATATACGGGTTTGTCCCGCCCATGTGCTGTTCCTTTCTGAAAGATAACGCCGGCTCCGAGTTGCGTATTGACACCGGAGAAACCTGCGTGCTACTCTTAATCCGACCATATTGATCGGAGATCATTATAGTCTCCGATCTAATCGATCGGCAATAGCAATGTTGAAGATTTCAAAAAAAGCTGATTATGCGCTCATGGCGTTGCAACACATTGCTTCAGTCCAGTTCGGCGATGTGACTCCGGGCCGCGTGGTGAACACGAAAGAGATCGCTGAGGAATACAACATTCCGCTGGAATTGTTGGCAAAGGTTCTTCAGGTCCTTTCAAAGAACGGCTTCATCGAAAGCCACAATGGTCCCAAAGGGGGATATCTCCTGGCACGAAACGCAAGAGAGATAACGATTGCGCAAATCATCGAAAGCATCGAAGGCCCGCTTGCCATCACCGATTGTTCGCACGAAAAAGACGGAGAATTTTGTATGCAGCGTGAACACTGCAACATTCGCACGCCGCTACTGAAAATCCAAGACAGCAT
>CAYXKP010000194.1:0-7643 GCA_964465695.1 uncultured Nitrospira sp. | reverse complement strand
GAATGGCAAAATCAATGACGAAATCGCAGATTGCAGATTACCTTGCCGGAAAAGCCGGCATCACCAAGAAAGGCGCCGTTCAGATTCTTGATGATTTGGCGGCCCTGGCCTATCGTGAAGCCAAGAACGTCTTCACGGTTCCCGGGATCGGCAAGCTCAAGCTGGCGAACCGCAAGGCGCGTATCGGCCGCAATCCTCAGACCGGTGAGGAAATCAAGATTCCGGCAAAGCGAGTCGTCAAGTTCCGTGTCGCCAAAGCCGCCAAGGACGCTATTCTCGGCAAGAAATAAGGAGATTCCCGTCCTGGCATTGTTGCAGCGCCGGGGTCCGATAAGTCGGTATTCATCCGCGACTCTGCACATATTATGGGGGCCGAGATCTGTTGGATCTCGGCCCCCATCTTTTTCTCACGACTACGGATGCGATGGGGCTAGTCCGCTGCCTCCCATCCCATCATGTCCGATCAGACGAATCGCATCCCCATCCTGAACGAGCGAGTCCTCGCTGGCGATTTTTTTATTGATGGTCACGAGCACCTTCTTTTCCCGCAGCAGTTGCAGCAGGTGCCGGAGTTGAACTCCTTGCCGTTGGATCAGTTGGCGAACCGACATCGATCGATCAATTTCGCATGCCACATCACACTCGCCGTCCAGGGTTTGCAATTGTCCCGTCAGTACGATGGTCACCATATCCGTCGTTGCCTCATATCTCCACACGTTTTCGCGCTCTCATAGTTGACTCGCCCGGTCTCTCTCTTGATAATGAATGCCATGCCGTCTCTGGATGTTCAAAATCCTGGAATGCCCGACCTCCAATTCGTCCTGTTCGTGTCCGCGCTCTGCACGGCAGAGCTGAAGACGATCAACGTCCCGCCGGAACTCCGGCAAACCATCTTTGATCGCTGTTGGGCTCTCCTTCACACCGAGGCACCACCCACGAATCCTCACGAACGCGTGCTTGATCTGCGAGGAGGTACGGAACTCACGCTCGACGCCTGCGCGGCCACGATGCGATCGCTTCTCCTCGATGCCGACATCACCACTCTGGTGTGGGACCATCCGGTGAGCGAGGCTCGCATGACCAGCACGCCCGAAGCCCTTCCTTTGATCGATCGACTGGGGCAATTGTATCCCGACCGCCCTACGGTCGTCGATCCTCCCGGCCGCCCACCTCACGATCCCAATCCGACCTCATGAATAGAGGACGCCGTGCGTGTGACGCTGATTGACATTCCCGGTGTGCTCTTGCTCGAACCGTCGGTCCTATCCGATCGTCGAGGGTGGTTCACGGAAACGTATCATGAGCAACGCTACCGAGAGGCTGGCATCACGGAGCGCTTCGTCCAAGATAACTGTTCACGATCGGTCCGTAACACGGTACGAGGTCTCCATTTTCAGGAACCGCACGCGCAAGGAAAACTGGTCATGGCCCTGGAGGGGTCTGTCTTCGATGTCGTCGCCGACATTCGAAAGGGATCCCCGACGTTCGGGAAATGGTATGGGATCGAGCTCTCGAGTCAGAACCTCCGCCAGATGTACATCCCCCCTGGATGCGCCCATGGATTTTGTGTCACCAGCGAGACGGCGACGTTCTTGTATAAGTGCACGGCTTATTATTCTCCGAACGATGAACATGGCATCTTGTGGAACGATCCGGATTTGGGAATTCTCTGGCCGACCCGTGAACCTATTCTCTCCCGGAAAGACCAGGCCTACCGCATCCTCAAAGAAATGGACAGGGAGTTGCCGTTCTATAGACCGGTTGGTTAGCAATCATCATTCATTCCACCATGCGCCTAGCAAAAAGTTTCGCGGATCCGGCACGCGTGACGCAGTGCTAGTGACAGGGCGGCTTCGAGTGTGCTAAGAGTGCTGTTCTCTTATCCATAACCGGTACGTCCCCATCGTCTAGCCTGGCCTAGGACATTGCCCTTTCAAGGCAGTAACACGGGTTCAAATCCCGTTGGGGACACCAGCTCCTTGCATTATCAGTCACTGACCGGCTGATCGCAGCCATTCCGCCCCGACACCGCATCGACCAGTTGCACGATCGAGAAGAGAATCTTTCCGTGAAAGCCGACTTCAGCTTGAGATACGGCTTGATGGCCTGATGCATCGTACCCCCTTGCGCATCGGTGTAGCAGGGAAACTCTCATCTTCGGCGATATATTCGATAAGGAAGTCGTCAGTCATCGCGCGATCCTCCTCCACAAACTTTTTGGGGGAAGTAGGACAACCCGCCGCCGGAGAGGGCAATGGCGTCACGCGAGGGAATCAGCCCCGCGCTTGGGTCACCGCGTCAGTTGTGAGACGTGGTAAGGATCGTACGCTGGGGCCAGCGGGGATGTACATCACCCAATTTGCATCCTAGCGGAAATAGCCCTTAGAATGTTGCCCGCGGCGTGACAAGACCTGATGGAGTGTTGAACTCGAATGGATGCCGAAACAATGGGTACACCACCCACAGAAGATAACCTACGTGTCACTCTTAACCGATTGCGTAAAGAAGCTCACACCTATTCTTCTTCATGCTCGCCCTGCTTCAGTGCGACACTGATTGTCGGCACTTATGATCCATTCTCAGCTTTGCCCGATCCGCTTAGGGTTCAGAGTGATATAATTCGAGCTAATTTAGCTGAGCTCGCCAAAAGAATCGGTCCTGCAATTCGACGGTCTCCTCTCCTAACACAAGCTGATGAACATGATGCAGGGTATGCCATCAAGGGGATGCAGGCAGCTCTCCGCTATAGGGCATTCCAACATTGGGACGCAGAGCTACTTCATGATGAAGGAACTGTCCTAGGAGTTCAGAGCGCAGGTCAATCGCAAAACCGCATCGTAAGTCTAGGTACACGCAACAGGAATTTGACAAATGGGCCGATGCTTTAGATGAAAATCTAGCCCGTGTGCACAGTGATGAATCGAACATTACTGAGTTACCCATACGGTCAGCAGCAAAGCCGATTCCTGCCGGATACCGCCCAGGAACTGCTTTCATAATGATGTGGCTTTCACCTGAAAATCCACAGTTGGAGGATGTTAGCGCTGCCGTAAAGCGCTGTTTCGATCGCTTTGACATAAAAGCCGTTCGATCCGATGATATAGAACACGAAGACACAATTACCCAACGCATTTTAGATGAGATCAAAACCTCTGAATTTTTGTTTGCAGATCTGACCGGAGAGCGGCCTAGCGTTTACTATGAAGCCGGATACGCTCACGCATTAGGACGCCGCGTCATGCTCTATAGGAAGACAGGTACTCCCATACACTTCGATCTAGCTGCATACAATTGCCCCGAGTTTAAGAATGTATCCGAACTCGAACGAAAACTACTCAACCGTCTTATAGAAGCAACTGGCAGTCCTCCAGCAGCGAAGTGAACGTGCCACTGGGTCTGTCGTCGACCTCGTTTAAGCGGCGTGCATTTACGAGTTTTCTTGCTCCTTAAAATCCACCACCTGTGCCAGTTCGATAAAGACCTCTTTGTCAGTCATTTGATACACCAGTCTCAGAAGGCGCGGCACCGGCAGTCGGTATACCTTTTTAATAAGGTATCTCGGTGGATGAGAATCGGGGAGTGGATAACCAGGGGGGCTCTGTTCGTGAATCAAACGCCACGTCAAACCGTCGAACACTTTTCTCACTGACGGATCTCTTTCTTCTTCCTCTCTTAAGTAATCTTTCGTCGCTGGTGCAACGCGAAGCTTTCTGAGCGGCTTCATCGCCCTAAGCGATCTGACTCAACGCGCGCTTGGCCCATTTCACATCTGTTTCTGTGACCTCATCGAGCTCAGACGCAAAGACCGTTTCAAGCGGCAGCTCATCGCCTATCTCGGCCAACTCCCAAATTCGATCATGGGACGCGAGGCTGATGGATGTCGCGGTGTGATTGAAACAGATTTCGCGGATGACATCGTCGATGAGACTAATCTCATCTGGAGTGAAAATCGAAATGTTCGGCTGCGTGAGCGAGACAAATTCGCGCTTTTCATAATTATGAAAAGGAGTGCTTTTGACAGCAATCGCGCCTTCTTCCCGCAGCATCTCGATCACCTGTAGGATGTGCTTTGGCACGGGGCCGAACTGACGCTTCACGTACGTCTCTCGTGTGAGAGAGACTCCTCGGGTTTCGAGAGAAATCGCGTCCGCGTACCACAAGATCTTATTCAGCTTCGTCGCGCCGAGCAACGTCGTATCAGGGCACTTCGAACACACATAGTGCACGAGGGTCTTCAACTTCTTGAGGTCTTTCGCGCTCAGTCGCTGTCGTGTTCGTTTTAGGCGCGGCATCGCTCATACTCCTTGGTGTGGAGTCTATTAGGACGCAAAGTGGTCAATTCTCAAAATGTTTTCGAAAAGTCGGTGCCCCGTCATCGCTCTGGGAGCGCACATTATACTAACGTTCACTGAAACTAGATAGCAACCTGGGGAGCACCCGGCTCACACCGCTATCATAATGTATCCAGAAAACGGCATGACGAGGTGCTCAAACGGGGTGGGTAACGACTCGACTTTCCCGTTGGGGGACACCATGCTAAGTGCGCAGTCGAACTAGATGCCAACTGCAAAAATCGCCCGTTCCGCTGAGCAAATACCTCGCCCCCTCTCCGTCCACCACCCGCTTTGCACTGAATCGGCTTTTCAACAGGAGCTGGCGCAGTTTCGAGCTTCTAAGACATGGCTGCCGAGTAACGCGGGAAGATCGGCAAGGCGCGTCTTCATCCCCCGTTTCAGTCGGGCGACATCCAACTCGGACATCCATACGCTCAAGCCGATTAAATTCAGCGATCAACTCTTTCTTGCGGGACTCCCCTTCGCAATCCCATCCACGAGACGCTCGGTCAGAGATAGTTCCCCTCCGATCTGCATCCGTCGGTCGAGCTGGGCGTAGCAAGCATCACCACTGAAAACGGCAAAGAAGTTTCACACAACTACGTCGTAAATCTAAAGGATGGGTCCCGTATTCCACCACTAAAAACCGGCTCTTTCTTTATATTTTATTATTCTTGGAGATGAGAAGGCAGACTATTCCTGGGGGCTTGTTGAAGCTAAGGGATATTGAGTCAGGGCACTTTTAGACATAGGCACGGATTAAATCCCTGAAGAAGTTATCCTGATTCGGAATGGGAGGCGCATCTCTCGCGCGACGACGAAGACATCGATCCGGCATTGTTCCCGCTCTGCTTCTGAGGCGTCCGGCGGTAATTCCGCGAGGGATGGTGCGAGCCAGTCGGCCTCCTCTTCGAGGGTGTACATGCGTGTGGGGTACCAGTTGTTGGCCATGAATCAAGCGGATCATGAACGGCGCGAAGATTCCAATCCCTCGAACACGGTACGTAGGACCTACGCAGCCGCTTCGCCTGGAATTCGACCGCCACAGTTCCTCTAGGAACGAAGAACCGGCTTCCATCCAATAGTCAGCATGGACGGATTCGTCGGCTTGTACGGTAGTTGTGCCGGGCTGGCTGGATCTCCAACCCACTGACACGGCTTCTCAACATGCCATTGTATTTTTTGGGCGACTTCTAGTTCGGAGGGCGGTCCATCATTGGATCAGAGGCTGCTGGTGTCCTTGTTGCAGGACATCCACTTTCACGGTGATATCCGTACCATTTTTTGTCTATACAAACATCTGGCTGCTTGATATAGCCAGATTGCTGGCGCGGTGCGGATGAGGAACAACCCATCAGGGCAGCCAATCCAATCACAACCGCTCCGGCAATACATGAAGAGTAATTCATCGTTCTCTTCGCTCCTTCAGTATTATCGTGTTCCTTCTGCATCTGATCGTATAGGCTAGGGTTCAGTCTTTAGGCCTATTGTCTCTTGATCCTTGTCATCCCGTGAGCTCACTCGAGTTTATCCGCCTTCAAAGTATGCTTCAGCTAGGAAATGGATCGACCAGACGATGAAGGGCCACTGATTTTTCGATAGGCGAACAGCGCCAAAATTGCCCCCATCACGGCCATGAAAAAGCCGACCGGATCGTTTTCTCCATACCATCCGAGGAGGCGACCGATAAAACCGCCGATGAGCGCACCGACGATACCCAAGAGGATCGTCACGATCATTCCTCCAGGATCGCGTCCAGGCATCAATAGCTTCGCGACTACGCCGACGACTAATCCAAATAGAATCCATCCTATAATCGACATAATTTATCTCCATGTGTTTACCGCCCGTCGCCCACATTCGAATATTAATCAACCAAACTAGGGTGATATTCCGCTACTAGGTGCTTCCACAGCAGCGGGAGTGCAACCGACGCCTTCATCTTTGTTTTTCTTCGGACATGGGTAGCCGCACGTTGACGGTTAATGAAGCGAAATCAATGGAGCAGCGTTCGGGTGGCGGCGGTGGTGGTTTCGGTAACCGTGGTGGGGTGGAAGGCGCAATCGCTGGTGAGCCGATGCATCACCTTACCTCATCTTGCGCCACGGGATATGGGGTTTACGAATTGTTGGTTCTTATGCTAAAACGTCGCCATGGAAAACGTACGGCCCGAAGTGAAAAAGTTCATGCAATCATGCGAGCACTTGTTTGGCTTCACTCACGAGAGCGGAAGACTGACCGCCGAGGAGTGTCAAGTTCTCGAATATTACGCGGAGGAACTTCAGCGACAGATCGCTCCCGTCTGTGTTGACCCACAAGCCCCTTGCCACAATAATCCTTCTCTCTCAACTCAGCATTGAAGTCATTAATCTCCGGTTTCCATCAATAAGATTCTTACGGCCTTGAGGGAATCAAACCGTAGCTCGCCGATACTCTGAGCTCTCGGAATGGGGGGATCCAGCTCTTTGGAATTTTGAGAAGAAAGGCGCCATCTTCTAAGACGCAGACGCTACCTCAGTAGGCGTACGTCAGAAAGAATGCGACTCGCGAAACATCTGGAAGTTTGCAGCGGTACTTAAGCAGGAAGCGTCGGCAGTCGCTCCATTTTATAGATGCTAAATATGGTACTACGGCAGTTCTTAAGTGTCTTAATTGCTCCCTCAAGTCTACCCTTCAAACGCATGACTGCATTTCCGGCACAGAAACTTCGACGCAATCGTATCCTTCCATTCATTCAATTTCTGAGTGTAGTTCTTAGTCTTTAGGGCTCCATACCCGACCCATACACCTAAGAAGGCGACGGATGATGCCACGTCGGCTATGGCCATCTCGGATTCCGACCCCTGCGGGGACGCCAGGCTGAGCATCACAGCCGCATTCACCGGTACACCGAGTAAAAATCCTTGTAAATAAGCCCAAGGCGCCTTGGGAGGATGATAGGCAGTCGGCAGCTGGCCCAATGCCTCCTTGGGCGGCGTCTGACGGAGAATGTCGCCGATCTGTTGAGCCTTCTCAGTGTTGCAGGTCGGACAAGTGCGTTCTCTAAACATATGACCCCTCCCTCCTGGTATCAGCTCTTAGAGCCATGACCGGTCAACAAAACCGGTTAACAAATAGCTTAACCTATTCTAGGCGCGATAAATTGCCCGGTTCAAGAGGGCACGTTGATCTTGAAAATTTCCGGCCCACAAACAGTTCGGCCCGGAACCCCTTAATTGGGGTTCCGGGCCGCTCACTGACTACGACGACGATGACTTAGTATCCCGCCTTGGCGTTGGGGTTCACCTGGCTGGGGAACGGATCCAGGAT
>CAYXKP010000193.1:0-7759 GCA_964465695.1 uncultured Nitrospira sp. | reverse complement strand
GTACAGAGGAGAGTCGCTCATGAAGATGTTGGTGATCGTCTTTCGTGAATCGCTCGTAGAACCGGTCCACGCGTTACTGAACGAATATGACGTGACCGCATTCAGTGAGTTGCACAACGTTACCGGAAAAGGAGAGACAGGACCGACCAGCCAGTTTTTTCTCGCCCCAACCACCAACCGAATGATCCTGGCAGCGGTCGCGGATCAGCTGGCATACCGCCTTATTGATGCCTTTACACGTTTTCGATTGGAGCAAGAGGCAGCCAAGGGCGACAACTTCTTTCCGCTCCATGTCTTTGTGTTGCCCTGTGAGCAAGCGGTGTGATGAAACCAATCGCACTAGAATACGACGGCCTCCGGCAGACCGTTGCCGGAGGCCGTCGTGAAAGACCGCAGAACTCCCAACTGTTGTGGATCGGATGTGATTTCGCCTAGTGCGAGCTAGGCGCCATCGATTCAACCGCTTCCTTCGCATTTTTCTTGGCGTTAGCTCTCTTTGCCTTTGCCGCCTTTTTCATTTCCTGCCGCTCGGCTTTCAGCGCATCTCGCTTTTCCTTCATCTCCGATTTCATCTGTTCGCGCTTGGCCTTCATGTCGGACTTCATTTGATCCTTCTTGGCCTTGAAACTCTCCTTCATCTGCTCATGTTCGGTCGCCATATCGCCCTTGGCCTCACTGGCCATGGAACCCATTTCCCCTTTCAGTTCGGAACCGAGGCCGGTCATATCCTCTGCCCAGGCCCACGTTCCTGCGCCGAGTACGAGTACGGCTGTAACAGTTGAGACGATGACGGATCGCATGGATATCCTCCCCTGCTATAGGTTGAAACAGTGTCGCTGGCGTCTACGAGCAACGCCCCGTATCGGGCTATCGTGAGACGGAGTTTCTGGCAATCTATTTCGCGGTTTTGGACTTGGAGTCTGTCATAAATCCGGGAACGTGAAGCGAGAAAAACGACGGCCTCCAGCAGTTGTCCTGGAGGCCGTATGAGTGCTGCGCCTCATTCGCGCGCACTTGGTGCTTTCATATGGAAACGAACGCTACGGTCGGATCTGCCACAGCAAATACACCAACCCGGCAGCCATTGCTGATACCACGACGAAATGCATGAACATCCTCCCCGCAATTGATTGTTGTAGCCTGTCCGACGCCGGAAACCAGCGTCTAGAGTAGGGGTATCGCGAGATGGGATTTCTGGCAACTGATTTCTAGATTCTGGATATCGGAGCGTGGCGATGTGGTGCCTTGAAACTGCATGATCGCGGGTGAGCATTACGAAACGCCCGTATTGCCATGCATCCGACTGAAGACATCCCAATCGAACTGCTTTGGTGTCACGCCATGAAGCGGAATCGGTCCCATCGATCCCCGTTCGCGGTAGGCCATGAGACAACCGACAATGTCCTCAGGAGATTCGATCAGTTGGTGCACTACCTCATGGGCCAGATGCTGGGCAATCGCCTTGTCTTCCGGTATCGGCCGAGCACCCCGGAGCGTATGGCCCAGAATGGTGGCTTTGGTGGCCAGGGTAAGCGGATAGTGACCGGGCCGCGCATGCCGTTCCGGCCATCGGGTAATCACGTCCGCAACATAGTCGACGAGACCGTGGACGCCGCCGTCCTTGTGATGCCGATGCGGTGTACGTTCGGCGACGACGAATAGGTGGCTCTTGTTCGGTACGCCCAATGTCCGCTTGAGTGTGCCGAGGATGACGTCGTCGATGTAGGCGTTTGGGTCGGGATGTTCATTGACCAACAGCCCCTCGGCTCTGGCTTGATACGCGCAAGCCAACGCCAGATGGCCGGATCCGGCCCCCATGACCTCCACGAAAAACACACTACCCATTGCCGCGCTGGTGGCCTTGAGGGATTCAATGGACTGATCCGCCAGCGCCACCGCAGACTGGAACCCGAGAGAGATCGTTCCTTCGATATTGTTGTCGATGCTGCCCGGAATACCGACCACCTGGACGCCGAATTCTTCGTAAATAGCCCTCGCTCCCCGCATGCTGCCGTCGCCTCCCAGCACGATCAACGCGCCATCGCGCACGTACGGTTCGAGGTGGCGCATGGCCACGTGCTGAACCGACTCTTGCTTGAACTCCTCAAAACGGCTGCTGCCGATGGGGCTGCTCGGATGGCTGCTCATACCGCGGGTATGTTCTTCGGTCACACGTTCGATCCAATTGTTCGCCAAACCGAGATACCCATGTCGCACAAAATATACCTCTACACCCATACGCTGACCCATCACGTGCAATTCCTTTAAGGCGGCGCCGGCGCCTGCAAAATCACCTCCGGAGACAAGAGCGACGACTCGTTTGAGAGTTCGAGGTTTGAGCGTCACGCGGTCTTTCCTCGCACGCTCCACCGTCACCCATGTGTTGCGCGTGACTCGCTCCCGCTCGGATAGACCCACCGCCGTGGAGTAGCCCGACATCCGTCCCTGCTCCACCGTAAGCAGCACGACATTGTCTTGGCTTTCCTTGTAGTCGCTGAACTCACTAAAGGCCTCATGGAACGGACGCGGGTCCAAATAGATCATCAAGGCCCGCAAGGTGGAACTGTGCGTATAGAGACAAGCCACTTTGCCTTTTTGTGCAGCACCCAATCGGTGCAATCCATCGATGACGTCGACATAGAGATCAAAGAAGGAATTGCCTCCCGGATAACAATACAGCGGATCTTTCATCAAGCGTTTGGCGCTGGGCGCCTCGACATTAAACGCACGTGCGGCTTCTTCGACCTCCAGGGATTTCTCCAGCCCCGTGACCCAGCCGAAATCGGATGATTCCAGAGCCGGCTCGGTGGTCGGTTCGGACATGGAGGCCTCTTGCAGCAGCGCCGCCGACACTCGTTCGTACAGTTGCTTGGTGTTGGGGCTACGGCTGATGCAGTGAAGGAACGTGCGCGGATCGAGATAGTTGGTAAGGTGCAAAAAATCGAGTTGATGTCCTACAACGCCGATCATGCGGGCAAGCGCTGCCCCGACTGCATCGGCTTTGGCCACACCGCGTTCACGGTCCAATTGATTCGGCAGACGGCATCCAACGCGATGAGTTTTGCTGTCGACTTGAGACACACCGTGGCGCATCGTGAAGAAGAGCGTTCGGTCGCCGAGATTCCGAGGCAGCAACCAAAAGCGGTCGTCGCCCAGTTCCAGGACGATGCGGCCTTCCGCGAGCGTGGGCGTGAGCTGCGTGCGCGGCACGATGGCCACCGGACGCCGATACGTCGGTTTGGCGACCGCCCCAATCGGGGCCCTCAGCAGCGATTGCAAGGAGCCTTCAGCCAAGAGCGCGTTCCAGGCGGCAAAAAACACCAGTTGATCATCCACGAGACTTTCCCGAGCCGACCGATATGCTTCCGCGGTTGCAAACCCGGACTTCGAGCGTTCAACGAACGAGCGGAGCTGCTCCATCTTGACGTGGACACGATCGGAGTCATCGCCGGACGTTTCTCTTGGCGGGGGATGGACCAGTCCCCGCTCCGAGGCTCGCCGAGCCATGGCACGACCGTAGTCAAGAAGTCCTTCAACGGTGACGAAATCCAGAGAGTGATTCATAGCGGATCGTTACTCCAATGGGATTTCTGACAAAATTACAGAAGCGACCACACAGATCGGACCGATTGTCCAATCTTAAACCGGTGCCCAAGCTGTAGCAAGGGACGCATGGTGGGAGGATAATTCGGAATGAATGTTTTTAACAGATGGAGACTGCTTCTTCGAATGAGCGTTGGATTCCAATGAGTAGCGGACATTCAGCCCATCCACCGCCTGGTCAACACCGAACTCCCCCCACCCTATCATGTTCATCTACCGAGCGACTTGAGGATCCACCAAGACTCAACAGCGGCAGCAGCCGCACAGAGGATGAGCGTGACGCCAAATATCTGGAGCATAATCCCTCGGGAGGCTGCTGCGTGGCCTGACAGAATAACCGTATCGCGGGGGACCGTTGCACCGGGTGGAGGAAATTGGAAAGTATGCTGGACGCGCCTTCCCCACCACACTAGAAGTGACAGCCGGCCAGGGCGATGGCGACCGTTCCGATTCCCATGCACCAACTGAAAACCTTCGTGAGGGATTCTCGGGCGGATTCAGCCGGCATGCCTCGGACATCTACGAGCCATGCTTCAAACTGAACCGAAAGCACAGCACCCCCGAGCAACACCACGGCAAGTGCCAGGGTCGCCAACCTCCGGATACGATCGTCGGCTCGATGAATGTCTGCCATATCAAGCACCGATGGTTTATCGCAAAGGCTTCACAGTGACTGAGTGAATCTTAGCCCATTTTGGGGAGGAATCTAGACGGGCTGATCCACGATCGGCCAAGCGATAGACGAACATGGCAAGAGCAGCGGTGGTAGTAAGTTGCCCGTGTGACGCGTCGACATACCTATGGCAGGACGACCAACTTGCTGAACTCTTCGCGCGCCGCAGCCACGATGGACGACGGGGCCTTGTCCGGGCTGCCCGCATTAAACGGGGGTTGGGGGTCGTACTCAATGAGCAGTTGTGTGAGCTGCGCCGCATCGGCACCGAACTCTTCGCCGACCAGAGTGAGGGCCATGTCGATCCCGGAGGAGACCCCGGCGGCAGTGATAACCTTGCCCTCTCGAACGACACGTTCTTTGGTGGGAATGGCACCGAATTGTTTCAAGACATCAAGGGCGAGCCAATGTGTGGTTGCTTTCAACCCATGAAGCACCCCGGCGGCGGCCAGCCCCAAAGCGCCGGTGCAGACCGATGTGGTCCACTTGGTCGTGCGGTGCACCTGGGCTATCCATTCCAGAACAAACTGATCGCCCATCACCGCTTGTGGAAAGGCCGTGCCTGGCACCACGAGAATATCGGGGCTGGTGGTTTCATCGAGCGCATAATCTGCCGTCAAGCGAAGCCTCCCGAAGTCGGTGCGCTTCACACCCCTCTCCCGTGCCACGAAACGCACCTCGGTCCCGAGCGTCGGAGATTGAAGCACCTCGTAGGGGCCGATTGCGTCGAGCGCCGTCATGCCGTCGTACAGAAGTATGGCCACTTGTAAATTTTTCTCCGGATCCATCATGTACCTCTTCTGATCATCAAAGATATCGAATGGCCTGTGCGCCGCTTGTACATATACCTACTTGAACAACAGGCAGTATAATGAAACTCATGCGTCGGATCACTACTCTTGTCATCATCCTAGTAGTGAGCATGTGGCCCAGCATGTTGCTCGCCGGCGGGGAAGAACCGCCTCAACAGCCGAGCGCGAAGGAACGGTTGAACCAGGTCCAGAATTCTGAGGGTGACGTACAAGTCTACAAAGACCATCAAGGAAACGTCACGAACACGACGGTTCTGCCGGACGGCGAGCGAGTCATCGTGGTGCAGCCGCCGCAAAGTCAGGGATTCAACGTTGGTCCACCCCTTCAACTGAACAATCAGACACTCACGTTTCCTCCGCCACCCCTACCTCCTGCTCAACCACCCGCCCCTGAATTTCCACAAAGAGCGCGGTAGGAAAAGATGAGCATCACGCGGCTCGTCGTTTGGTCGAACGGCCGCCGGAGCGAGTGGCACGACCTTGAGCGGCTTTTGCTTTCAGCTTCAACCCCAAAGCATCAATCACTTTCAAGATCGTATCGAGGCTCGGGCTCCGATCTCCGGACAGTGCCTTGTACAAACTTTCAAGGTACCTGCAAGGCCGCTTTCGAGGATCATCATCCCGATGGCCAACCACTTCAAGAATAACTTGAGGAAATTCGTGATGGTCATACCAATCCCAATACTCGATTAACCCGATATCGGGATTGTTAGGATTAACTCTGAATTGAATAGATTGAGGTGGTGACCGCTCGATAGACAATAATTAGACTGCAACTACTCGCCGGATAATTAACCTCATCTGGTACTTGAGGTTCTTCCTGCGGCTTCAAAGAAAGCGGCAGATGCTTATGAACTTCTCCGATTCGGCCCGGGCTTCTTTCAGTGCATCAGCACTTCCTGAATGAGTGATGCGAGCTGTGTGTCTTTCACCGGGACGTTGAGATGGATTCCATCGGGTGAGCCAGATGACGGGGTGGGCGCCGTGGTACCGTTGGGCAGCTGCGGGATCGCCGCAACCGTCGCTGGCGCCCCACCCGGGGTAACGTTTGATGCCGCCCCCGCATCAGATAAGGGACTTAGATTGAAAATCGATGTGGATCAATAGGCATCACAGTCCGAACAGCTATCTCGTATCACATCCGTACGAGAAAAGACGTACGTTGTGTTGCTCCGCTATCGGCACACGATCGACCGAACTTGAGAGGCATGCTATAGTGGAGCATCTGTCTCCTTAGATATGGAGGTCCGCTATGCGAAGTCTTTTACGATGTCTCGCGATCGTCGGTGCCGGCCTGGTGCTCGGCACGACCGGCTGCACCCTTAAAGCCACAATCAATCAAACGACCGATACGACGTCCAACGTCACCGGCACCACATCCGGAGCAGCCTGGTGGAGTGAAGACGGCCAGATCAAGCCGGACTTCAAAGCCGCGGCGTTTGTGACTTTCAATCAGGCGAATCTGAATCAAGAACTGGCAGCCGGAAGAGGAGAGTATCTGGGATCCGTGAGTCGCCTGTTGGGCATTCCACCCGATCGGCAACCGGCATTTTTTTCCGCCGTCCAGGCACGTTATGCCGATTCAGTGAATCAAGACCCTGCTGCCTTGCTGGAGCTTCTACGCGACACCTCGAAACCCTTCATCGACTAGCCTGGGTATTCAGATGGCCGGCGTGATGGACAGGCTCTAGCGCCGCTTCACTTCGCCGACCGATTATGGTCCGCACGAGCGCGCCGTCCCTGAACACCAAAAAGTTCGTCGGCACCGCCGGGACGCGGGGGCCCGGCAGGATCACTCCAACCAAGTTCAATGGATCGGTGGCCGAGAGTTTGATCTCGTGCCCTGTCTCTGCGGAGGGACTTTTTTTTCGTAGGGTTCGCAGCGCTTCCACCGCCTCGGGCAATGCGAATTGTTCCCCTGTGAATCCGCTCACGAATCGGCCGCCGCGGACTTCTCCGGACATTTCCATGCGCCGATACTGCACCAGCAGATCCCGCCACGACTCAACCAACGATTCCCGCGCCAACACATCACGGAACACAACCCCATAGCGGCGCAAGAGTTGACGACCGAGGTTCTCAGTCTGGCAAATCGTGGAATATGGTGTGGCATCCGATAATTTTCCGGCTCCTTCGTTCATCCTCGAAGCCGCTCGAAGGAGCGACCACCGGCCTATTGCATGCCGAGACCTTCGGGTTCTCTCACGTCCTTCGGCCCGACGCCGACGGGGGTCGATGAGGGCGCGGAGATTATCGAAACCATCGGCCGTCACCAGACCCGCCGCTACCAATTCCCACAGTCCGCTCTCGACTTCTGCAGGAAGATGGTTGGTTATCCGCAACAGATCGGCGAAGAAGCTGGCCCCCTGTTGCCGTAACGTATGATGGAGACTGCGGGCGATCGGGGTCAGTTGGGGAGAGGGATCAGCGGGTGATGTCGTCGCCTCACCATGAGCTGCATTCACCAGCCATTCACAGTCTTCACGGAGAAACAGACTGATGGGAGCGAGGCTGGTCGGAACAATACGCCGCCGTTCCGCCTCCCCTGCTTGTGAAAATTTGGGATGTGGAGACAGACGCCCCCAACCGACCGCGCCGCTCAGACAGAGGTGATCCAAGAGTTCCGGTTCGTACTTCGCCATACGAAGACGCAGGAGCTGCGGTTCCCACG
>CAYXKP010000192.1:0-7836 GCA_964465695.1 uncultured Nitrospira sp. | reverse complement strand
AAAAAGCCGTCTCCTCTTGGTGGTATTTCCGAGCCGATGCACCGCCGGACTATTCCAGTTATATGTACGCGGCGGTTGCCGCCGCATTGGCCTTGGGATTTCAGTTTGTTCTGATTAGAAAACTCAAGAAAGGGCAGTGAGCATGAAGGCGGCACGGCTGGGTGTCATAGGAGTGCTGGTGGGGGTCATGGGGAGCGCAGCCTTGATCACAGGAGGGTGCGCCAACGAACAAGAGAAGCGAGGCCACGAGCTCTATACGCACTATTGCAGCGACTGTCATGGTGCAAGCGGCAAGCAAAACGAAGGCTTCAATTGGTCCTCTATGCCGGATCCGAAACCGAAAGATTTGTCCAATAAGTCCGAGATGGGCACGTTCAAGGACGAGGAACTCTTCAATACGATCTCCCGTGACATGTTGGACACCAGTGAAGAGGGGGGCGATCCGATCGGAGACGACGACTTTGCCGTTCCCACGATGCCGACGTTCAAATACACCCTGTCTGAGGATGAAATTTGGGCGATTGTCGGATACGTGCGCACTCTGCATGGAATGAAGATGGAGTTTAATGTCGCGGCGCGTAAAGCCGCGCTCGAAGAAGGGTTGAAAGCCGCCCAGGCCAAGTTTGAGCAGGCCAAGCAGGCCTATGAAGCGGCGGAGAAGGAGGCCAGCGAAGAAGCGGAGCGGAAGAGCGAGCAGCTGAAGAAAGATGTCGACGTGGATGAATCCGCCTATGCGGCCGAACAGGCGGCGATGGCCCAAGCCAAAAAAGAGCTGGATGCGGCCCAGGTGGCAATGAACAATTTCTCTACCAGACCCGGCAAAGGGCTCAGTATTCCAAGGCCCGATCTGACGGTCAAGCCTGCGGAATCCGCAAAATTGGTCGAGCGCGGAAAACGGCTCTACGAAAATAAGTACGGTTGCAACGGGTGTCACAATGTAGACGGTGAGGGGGGTAAGATCGGTCCGACCTTGGATCGAGCGGGATTTCGCCTGAACGCGACCTGGATCTATCGCTGGCTCAAGAACCCACAGGCCATGGATACACATACCCGAATGCCGGCCTTGGGACTGAGTGATGCGGACGCCAAGGCCGTAACCCTGTATCTGGCCACACTACGCGCTCCCAAAGCGGAGGCTGTTGCGGAGAAGCCGGTTGAAAAGCCTTAGCAGGCTGCGGAAAACTCGGTGGATGGCGCAGAAGGTCCGCGACGTGAAGGATAATGAGCGCTCGGCGGGATGAAGAAAGAGCGCCACGTTTGCGCGCGTCGGTGAGCCGGCAGTGTCCCATGAGCGCCAATGTCTTGAAGCCGGAGGATGCTTTCTCACCCCCGACTCCGCCTCAAACCGCACAGAGCGGTGTTTTCCCGGCTGGCAAGTTGAGCCTCTGACATTCACGCCGACTGAATAAAGCGTGGCACGTCTGTAAACACCGCCGAGGTGGTGAGGCGGTGTCCCGCGAGAACGCTCCGGCGGACTTTTTCAGCATCCTATTAAGCCAGCACGCCTGCGAGGAGCCCGGTGAGTATCACGATGCCGACCCATACGTGCTTCTGAAACATGTCAAATGCCTGATCCGGTGCGATCGGGTTTCGTAGCTGACCGACCTGACGCAGAAAAAACACCGCTACGCCGAAGAGAGCCGCGTAATATGGCCATCTCAGCTGTGCCAACCACCCTGCTGTGGCCAAGCACGCCAGCATGACACCGAACGCCAAGCCCACTCCTCGGTGGACGGAAGACCCGAAGTACAAGGCGGACGACTTGATCCCAATGCGCCGATCATCATCTTGATCCTGGATTGCGTAGATCGTGTCATAGGCCACGGCCCAGGCGGCGGTTGCTCCGAAAAGGCACCACACCGGTCCGTCCAACTGCCCCCGCACCGCGGCCCAGGCCATGACGGTTCCCCAGCCGAACGCAATGCCGAGCATGGCCTGTGGAATATGGATCCACCGTTTGGAATAGGGGTAGAGGACTGCGAGAAGAACCGCGACCGGGGCGAGCCAGGTCACGATCGGCCGGAGGAAGAACAAGAGGCTCGCCGCCGCCACAAGGAGCAGAACGAGCAGCATCATCGCATGGTGCCGTGATAATTCACCCGAGGCCAAAGGACGCGTTTTGGTACGGGCGACCTGTCGGTCGAACGATTGATCCGCCAAATCATTCACAATCACTCCGGCGCTCCGCATTAAGAATGATCCGCCGATGAAAATGACTAGTAGATGAGGTGGGGGAATCCCCCGGGCGGCCAGAACCAGCCCCCACAGCGTGGGCAGAAGTAAGAGAAAGGTACCGGTCTGGTTCGGCAGCCGTATTAATCGGGCAAGAGCCGACCACAGCATTACCGAGAACGTCGAATGCGACAGTGCCGGGCTGGACATGACGCGACCTTAGCCCAGGGGAAACCGGCTGTCAATGCGTCTTCCCCGGTTGTGACGGCGGTATGAATTCGGTATAACCACCACATGGACAAATTGCAGCCCATGCTGATCATCCGGTTCCTGCCAGGCCGTCACGTCATCTCCTTCTGTGTCATGCTGGCACTAGCCCTATCGGACGTCGGCTGTTCTCTGCTCAAGCGGCAGACGGAAACGATCAGTTCCGAACCGATTCCACTGACGCCGGTGATCTGGTTCTCGCCCAGCGTGATCACGGCTGAGGCGCCGTATTACGATGGCTGCGGCGAGACAAGATCGGTGGCTTTGGCTGACACGCTTGTCACATCCATCCCTAAGAAGATGACGGAGGTCTTTGCCGGCGTCACGGCCCAGAGCCAGACGGATGAACCCATCGCATCCGACGGTGTGCTCGAGGTCGGCGTAGGACTGAAGCGGATCGAGCTTGCCCTTCCTCAGCACGCGCAAGGAACTTATTCGGCGGCGGCGACGGTTGGAATTGAGATGGTGTTCTTGGCTCGAGACGGAACGTTGCTCTTCAGTAAGAAGCGGGAAGGTTCCGGGCGTGGTCAGATAGCCGTCCGGGAACAGTCGTGCCAGGTAGAGGGTTTGGAGGCGATCGTTCAGGATGCCGTCGATTCGGTGATCAAGAATTTGGCTCAACAGATCGGGCAATCGGTGCAGATCCGAGAATACGCCGCTCAAAAACATACATGGGCGTCGATGACGGCACGTCTCCGCCCCTCAGTGGCGGCACCTCCCGCGGCAATCACTTTCCCTCCCATGAGGGCGGAGGCGGTAGGGGAACCGCCGCAGGTCGCATTGGCTGCAGGAGGGGAGCCGGCGCAGCTGAATTTTCGTGCCATCATGCGGGATGAAAACGGAGACCAATTCCTTCAGCCGGATGAATCGCTCACGATCGAAATAGAGGTGAAAAACGAGGGGATGGGGGAGGCGAAAGACGTGACCGTCACGACAGAAGGAAAAGCCGAGTTGGCGGCCTTGTTCCCCTCGGAAGTCCACATCGGCCTCCTCAAGCCGGGAGAGACGAAACACACCTCGATCACGCAACGGGTGTCGGCTTCCCAAGAGGATCTTCACGGAGAATTGACGCTGAACTTGCGGACAGCCAGCCCGGTCACCTCCGTCTCCCCGCCGAAGGTCTTCCATTTCGGAGTCAAGCCGAGAGTGACCGACCCGGCGCCGGTTCCGGATGTCGATGACATACCGAGTACACTGACGGCGTTTCAACAGCGGAAAGCGGTGATTATTTCGATCGGGATCGGGACGTTTCGCGATGCACAGGTGCCGATGGTCAAATACGCCCGTCATGATGCGGAAGTCATGGCGGAATATTTGCGCACCATCGGCGGTGTCCCAGGCGATCGCATTCGCATATTGCTCGATCGACAGGCTCTCGAGCGGGATTTGGAAGACACGTTTGAGCAATGGCTTCGAAAACGTGCGGACCGGGAGACCGTGGTCTACGTGTTTTTTGCCGGACGAGCATTGGTGGACGGCGGGACCGGTGCCATCTCGCTCGTCCCGTATGATGGGACACTCTCCGGAGCGAAACCGCTCTATCCCCTCGTCCGCCTGCAGGAAGCTCTCTATCGCCTTCCCATCCGGAAGGCCATTCTGATGTTCGATGTCTCCATGGACCCGTCTCCGGGGGCTGTGCTTGCCGACATCCCGTCTCCGGCGTGGGAATCCACGGTGAGCGAGGCAAGGAAAGATATCGAGATGTGGATGATCGGCAACCGAGGCCTGCAGGAAGCCCACCCATATGACGAAGGCAAGCACGGGTTGTTTACGTATCATCTTCTGAGAGGATTGCAGGGAGTCGCCGATGCGGATCGGGATGGGACCGTCATTGCCGGCGAGCTCTGTACCTATGCTCGCGGCCACGCGGCGCGGGTGGCACGTGAGCAATTCGGGAATAAACAAGAGGCGCTTTGTTTGCCGGGGACCGGACGGGAAGGTATGGTGCGAATACATCCGGTGGCTCGGGGTAATAACCCCAAACCGGTTCCGATGCAGAAACAACCCAACCTTCCCGCAGATACATCAGGACCGGCTGCCGGCCCGATGCGGATCGGGCCATAAAGTTAATGCGCCCCGGTCAACTTCATTGACAGGCTCGCCGGATGGTCGTTATCATGCCGAGCAAGACCCTGTCTCATCTTCTTCCATCTCGCCAAGGTGCCGGCGTAGCTCAGTTGGTAGAGCAGCGGTTTCGTAAACCGCAGGTCGTTGGTTCGATTCCAATCGCCGGCTCCAAAAAAAGAAAATTGATCCAGCGACCTGAGGGATTCGAAGGGGTGTGTCTCCTTCGTGGGGATGATACAAGGGGGCCGGCCCCCTTCGTAGGAATCGATGAGGCAAGCCTCAGGGCCGAACCGATGACAGGTTGCTCCGTTCAATCCGGGTCGCCGGCTCCATACAAATCCCCCTTCCTAGCAAGGACTTCCACCCTTTTCGTGTCTTCGTCCGCACGCCTCTCGGCCCACGCGTTTCCGGTTTCTTTCCGGTTTCATCCGGCTCATGGTCTCGGCTGCGCCCAAATGTGAGACCAGTTCGGCTGCCGCCTTCAGATGCGGTTCGCTCAAATGTGCGTAGCGCCGCACCATCATCAAGCCCGAATGCCGCAGAAAGTCCGCAATGGTCGAGGCGTTCGCGCCGCTTTCGGCGAGTCGACTCGCACCGGTATGTCGGAGATCATGCCATCGGGTGTGCTCAATGCCCGCACGCGTTACGACAGGGGTCCAGATGCGGTTGTAAAAATTTCGGGCATCCAGCGGGGCCGCCGGATTCTCGGATGGAAAGACCCATTTGGAACGTTGCCAGGAATCAAATCCGCGCAAGATCGCCGCCGCTTCCGTGGACAGGTGGATGTACTGCACCGGTCCGGCTTTCGTCTGTGGCAGTGTCACGAGGTACCGGTCCAGACCGACATCCTTCCACTGCATCGTGAATTGTTCGGCCTGTCGGAGGCCAGTCAGAATCGCCAAGTGCATCCACGCGGCATAGGGACCCAATTCAGTGGCGAGCGTCGCTTCTTCGGAGATGCTCAAGTGACGTGTGCGCCCTTTACTTTCGGATTCCCAGGTCCAGTCATCGAACAACTACCGCTGGGTAGGCTTGACCGATTCCAGCGCCGCATGCAGCCAACGGAAGTAGCGGTTGATCGTCGCTCCGGCTCGGACGGCTCTTTGGCGGGCCTCCTCTCGTCTGGGATCGAGCGGAAGGGGAGCAGCCAACTCGTCTCGAACCGCCTGGAGATAGCGGACAGTCAGATCCTTCACACGGGTGAAACCAGCTGCTCTGCACCGGGCCTTCCACCAGTGGGCAAATCGGCGCTGGCTTCGCTGATCTTTTCGGGTGGCCTTGAGGGTGGTATGCCGCGTGAGTATGTCCTCGATCCGTTGCCAGCCGCCATGTGGCTCAACTTTGCGCGCCGATGGTCGGACGTAAGCGCCTCTCGCGCAGCCTTCGCCTCACCTTTGGTTTCGTACGGGCCGCCACGTTGTTCACGTCCGTTGAGATAGACCCGGTAATACCACCACAGCTTCCCGGTGACGTCCCTTCGAGTATAGAGCCCACGCTCCTTCTTCGGTGGTCGTGCCATATCCTGGCCCTTCTATATACCGATATACCGAACAATCGTGCTTTACTATGGCGCTTCGACAAGCGCGCCATGTATGAATGCTATCATGGGATAGCTCAGCCTGTCTAGTTGACTTTGACAGTTAAGAAGAGTCCTGATAGGGTTCAGCCTATGAGAAAAGCTTCTACAGAAACTTCGGGAAATTGGAACTTTCGAGACATACCCCGTGACCTTATGCGTCGCGTTAAAATGGCGGCGGCCCACGAGGGAAAAACAGTAAAAGATTTTCTCATCCAGTTAGCCGAATCGCGCCTTCAGGAGCTTGAACGCAAGGGCATCCTTCCCAGAGCGAAGTAGTGCCAATGAATGCCACTAGGTACCCAAGCCCACTTCGATATCCGGGTGGTAAAGCCGGGTTGACTAGTTTTCTGGCAAGTGTCATTGCGAGCAATGACCTCTCGGAATGTGTTTATTACGAGCCTTATGCAGGCGGCGCTGGAGCAGCACTAAATCTTTTGAGACAAAACGTAGTTTCCGAACTGTTTCTTAATGATGCGGATTACCGTATAACATCTTTCTGGCAAAGCGTTTTACATGAAAGCGAACGCTTTGCAGAACGCATCCGTACGGTACCACTTACAATCGAGGAATGGCATCATCAGCACGATGTCTGTTCCCGCCCACGCCGATATTCTCGTTTTGATGTCGGCTTCGCTGCATTTTTCATGAATCGATGTAATAGATCTGGCGTTCTTACCGGCGCAGGCCCCATAGGCGGATACGGGCAAAAAGGTACATGGCGCATGGACGTACGATTTAATCGGGAAACTCTCGTTGAGCGTATTCTTGCTGTGGCGAAATTAAACGATCAAATTAATATCTCCTGCGAGGATGCTATTGTATTCTTAAAGAAGCGATTACCAACAGGCCGTGGGCGAGAGCGAGTATTCGTATACCTAGACCCTCCATACGTGGATACCGGACAACGTCTATACCTCAACTGCTATAAACCCGAAGATCATTCCCAGTTGGCTCATTACCTTGGTGCTCAAAGAGTCCTCACATGGATAGTCTCCTATGACGACAGCTCGTTGGTACGCCAACTCTATGCACAACATAAGATTTCGCAGCTCGGAATCAGATACTCACTTCAAGATAAAAAATCCGCATGCGGATTACTCATAGCTCCGCATTATGTTTGGACTCCTCAATCGTGCAAAGTGTATGGCCATGAAAGTCGGTTGAAAACAATCCATTAGGAAGGCACCTCATTATGGCTACTTTGCCAGACACAAAGGAAATTCCAGTCAAAACACTGTTATTTGATTGGAGAAATCCTCGTCTTGGCGAGTACGGGATATCAAAGGAAACGAAGGATGATGAATTTCTTTCGATTCTTTGGAAAGCCATGGACGTTAGAGAGCTTGTCCAGTCGATAGCTGCAAGCGGATACTTTTCCCACGAGCCGTTGATCGTTGCCAAAGAGGACGGCAAGAACATTGTAATAGAGGGCAATCGGAGGTTGGCAGCAGTAAAACTTTTACTTAATCCGGGGGTTGCGGCTCATAACGGATGGGAAATCCCTGAAATTACACAATCCGCACGAAAGAGGCTTGAAGAGCTTCCTGTCATCGTTTCAACTCGTGAAAATTCCTGGCGATACCTCGGTTTTAAACACGTAAATGGGCCAGCAAAGTGGAGCAGTTATGCGAAAGCGAATTACATCGCGGAAGTGCATCGAACATACAAAGTCCCTTTAGCCGACATCGCAAACCAGATAGGAGATCGCCACCGCACGGTTCAGCGCCTTTATCGTGGCCTAATGGTTATAG
>CAYXKP010000191.1:1464-7895 GCA_964465695.1 uncultured Nitrospira sp. | reverse complement strand
TCAAGTGGCGAACGGTGTGGCGGTGCGCATGGGAATTTTGTACCTCATGTCCGGAACGAGCTCGTGAGTCTCACCACCCGACGAGCTGTTGGTTGATGGAACGACCCATCGAGCGCGAATACCGTGGTTCGCTCACAGATCATCAGCTCAACACATTCTTGGAGAGGAGCGCGTTGTGTCGATTTTGATTAAAGGTGGTCGTGTCATAGATCCGGACAGGTTTGTCGGTATCGCCGACGTGCTGATCGACAACGGCAAGATAGCGGCAGTGGGACCGAATCTTTCCGCCCCCGCCGGGAGCAGGACCATTCATGCCGACGGGAAGCTCGTCATGCCGGGATTCGTCGATGTCCATGTCCATTTTCGAGAGCCGGGATTCGAGTACAAGGAAACGATTCAGAGCGGCAGCGCCGCGGCCGTTGCGGGCGGATTTACGACGGTCTGTTGCATGCCCAACACGAACCCTGTCAACGACAATCAAGCCGTCACGGAGTTTATATTGGAACGAGCACGGCTGGCCGGTCTGGCCAACGTGCTCCCGGTCGGCGCCATCACAAAAGGATCGGAAGGAAAGGAACTGGCGGAAATCGGTGATTTGCGACGGTCCGGCTGCGTGGCTATCTCGGACGATGGCAAACCCGTCATGAACAGCCTGGTGATGCGGCGGGCCATGGAATATGCGTTGGCATTCGATCTGACGGTCGTCGATCATTGCGAAGACCTGCATCTGGCAGAAGGTGGCTGTATGAACGAGGGGCTGGTCTCGACCGAGCTGGGATTACCCGGTATCCCGGCTGCGGCGGAGGATGTGATGGTGGCACGCAATCTCTCGCTGTCGGAGTTGACCGGAGCTCGCCTTCATCTCGCGCATATCAGCACAGCCGGATCGGTTCGAATGGTGCGGGAGGCGAAAGCCCGTGGAATCCACGTGACGGCGGAAGCATGTCCCCACCACTTCCTGCTCACGGAAGAAGTGGTGCGCGGCTACAATACTCACGCGAAAATGAATCCTCCTTTGCGCACTTGGGACGATGTACAGGCGATCAAAGAGGGTTTGCGGGACGGAACAATAGATGTAATTGCGACCGACCATGCTCCCCATGCGACGCAGGAGAAGCAGCAGGATTTTACCGAAGCTCCGTTCGGAATCGTCGGACTTGAGACGGCGTTCCCGCTGACGATGGGATTGGTCGAAGAAGGAGTTCTGTCGCTGGAACAAGCGGTCCGGAAACTGACCTCGGCTCCGGCAGCAGCGTTCGGACTCAAAAAAGGGACGTTGGCGGTCGGTGCCGATGCCGATGTCGCCATCGTCGATCCGCAAGAGCCATGGGAGGTCGACCCGGCCAAGTTTCGATCCAAGAGCCGCAATACGCCCTTTGCGGGCTGGAAAGTGAAAGGTCGGGTTCATATAACCATTGTAAGCGGCAAGGTGGTGTTCGAGACCGCTGCGGTGGAACGGTAGTGCTGTGCGACGGCTGTCCCGTTGGGGGATGGTGGGGTGTCTGGCGCTTGAATGGATTGCGCTCGCCGTCTGGGTTGGAGGCATGGTCGTACTGAGCGGCGCGGTGATCCCGGCGGTGTTCAATACATTCGGAGGACAGGATTCAGGAGGCATGTTTTTGACGCGGGCGTTCGAAGGCTATCATCGCTTTGTCATCGGAGCCGGAGCCGTCCTCTATGCTACACTCTGGTATCGCCGATGGAGCGGAGATCCGATCGTGGAGGTCGGTCGGAGTGAGATGGTCGTCCTGACCGTCATGGTGGTGATCGCAGGATTCATTATCGCGGTTCTGCACCCACAGGCCGCGGCGCTCCAAGCGCAAGCCTTCGCGACGAAAGACGAGACCGTCAGGAAAGCGGCGTTGGAAGGGTTGTTTCGAGTCCTCCTGCCGATTCGGGCCTTGTATATGCTCAATCTTCTATTGGGCGTCCTGCTCATCGGAATCAAGGTGAAGCGATCACTCGGACCGGGTGGAAGATGACAGGGAAGAAAGCGTTGTTGGCACTGGCGGATGGAACGGTATTCCAAGGTCGCGCTCTTGGTTATGAGGGGGAGACCGTGGGAGAGGTCGTCTTCAATACCGCCATGACCGGTTATCAGGAGATACTGACCGATCCGTCTTATAAAGGTCAGATCATCACGATGACCAGTCCCCATATCGGTAACTATGGGGTTACGCCTGAAGATACGGAATCCCGCCGGGTCTGGGCGGAAGGGTTCGTGGTCATGGAAGCCAGCCGTCTTGTCAGCAACTGGCGGAGCAAGGAGACCGTTCAGGAATCATTGAAGGAAGCCAAGGTCGTCGCTATCGAAGGAATCGATACGAGAGCCTTGACAAGGCACTTGCGTGAGCAGGGGTCACAACAGGGATTCATCACTCACCTCGATCTCGACCCTGATCGGGCTGTACGACGAGCCAGGCAAGCTCCAGACATCATCGGTCGAGACTTGGCTGCCGAGGTCTCTGGTGCGGGTGCCTATGACTGGCGGAGGGGTACTGGCGAATGGGTGCAGTCGGCAATCGGCAGGACACCTGGAACATCCAAGTCTTGGCGAGTCGTGGCGTATGATTTCGGCATCAAACACAACATCCTGAGGCGATTGGTGGATGTCGGTTGCCAGGTTTCGGTGGTGCCCGCTGCGACATCACCGATCGAAGTCGAGGCACTTGATCCGGACGGTATTTTTCTCTCAAACGGTCCGGGTGATCCGGAGGGCCTCCCCTATGCCGCAAAGGCCATGGAACAGCTGATCGGACGGTATCCGATATTCGGCATCTGTTTGGGCCATCAAATCCTCTGCCTGGCCTTCGGCCTCACAACCTATAAGTTGAAGTTCGGTCATCATGGGGCGAATCATCCCGTGATGGACCTTCGGACGAGAAAGGTCGAAATTACATCGCAGAACCATAATTTCGCCGTACAGGGTCCTACGGCACTCCTTGAAGTACCGATGTCCCCACCCATAGTCGACACCCGCTATGGAAAGCTGTCACTCACCCATGTCAGTTTGAACGACTACTCCATCGAAGGGATGACCTGTCTGGACCATCCGGTCTTCTCCGTCCAATACCACCCGGAGGCCGCACCGGGTCCTCATGATAGCGCCTACTTGTTCGAGGAATTCGTGCATCTTATGGAGACTCATCATGCCTAACCGCTTCGTGATCGGAGTGATCGGACTCATGCTGTCCGGCTGCACGTTTAACTTCTCGCTGTTCCCTGGACCGGGGCCCTTGCAAGAAACTCAGGTCGAAGGAACCGGCAAAGCAAAAGTTCTGTTGATCGAAATTTCCGGGGTGATCAGCTCTCAGGAAAAAGAAGGGTTGCGACCCTCGCCCAGCATGATCGCAAGCATGAAAGAACAGCTGACCCGGGCGGCAAAGGATGAGAACGTCAAGGCTGTCGTGCTTCGCATCAATACGCCGGGGGGGACCGTCACGGCCTCGGACATTATTTATCACGAGCTGAAAATGTTCAAAGCCAGCCGCAAGGTACCCATTGTAGCATCCATTATGGATCTGGGCACATCGGGAGGCTACTATATCGCCGCCGCGGCGGACACCGTCTTGGCGCATCCTTCGTCCGTGACCGGCAGTATCGGCGTGATTATGCTGACGATCAATGCGCGGGGACTTTTAGAAAAAGTGGGAGTGGAGACGACGGCCGTGACATCGGGTCCTCGCAAAGATATGGGTTCGCCGTTTCGCACCATGACCACGGAAGAACGAGCCATCTTTCAAGGACTCATCGATTCATTTTATCAGCGCTTCCTGAACATCGTGCAGGAGGGCCGCTCCAACTTACAGATGGAGCAGATTAAGCGGTTGGCTGATGGGCGGATCTATACCGGTGACCAGGCAAAAGCGGCCGGCCTGGTCGATGAGATCGGCTATCTCGAAGACGCGATCGCGTTGGCCAAGAAAAAAGCCGGTCTGACGGAAGCCAAAGTCGTGACGTACCACCGTCCTGGTGAATACTCCAACAACGTGTATTCCAAGGTGTTGGCGCCGAACGGGCTTGCCGGTCTTGCCGATCTTGACCTCATGTCATTCGTGCGTGGGGGCACTCCTCAGTTCATGTACTTGTGGATGCCGTAGTGAGAGGGGCCGATCGCATGACTCGTCATATCATGACTGGTAATATAATGGTGATCCATTTCTATCCGGGGATTGAGGATGACACAGCCGGCGGATCAGGAGATCAACAGGCTCTTCTTAAAACTCGTCGACCGTCGAGCCGTGCTTCTACATGGAGCCCGAGGAATGCTAGGCATGGCCTGTCTGCTGGGCATGGGAACAGCAGGCGGCTTGGTCTCGACTCTGGGGGGATGCGTCCGCGCGCCGGGAACGGCGAGAGATCAGTTCATCTATATATCTGAGGAGAAAGAAATTGCGATGGGCATCGGCGCCTATCGTGAATTACTACGCAAAGCTCCGGTCAGTGACGATCCCGAGTTGAATGAGATGGTCAACCGGGTCGGTAAGCGAATAGCCGCGGTAGCCAACAAGCCTGAGTACCAATGGGAGTTCGCCATAATCCGAGATGACCGTACGATCAATGCCTTCGCCCTCCCCGGCGGCAAAGTTGCCGTGTTCACGGGAATACTCAAAATCACCAAGAACGAAGACGGTTTGGCGACGGTCATCGGACATGAAGTGGCGCATGCACTCCAGCGCCATGGAGCGGAGCGGTATAGCCGCAGCATCCTTGAAACGATTGGCCAGGTCGGTGCGCTGGCTGCCGGAGCGGCCGTCGGACGTCCGGATGCGGCCATGGCTGCGATGAGCGCCTATGGGGTCGGAGTCTCTTTGCCCTTTGGCAGGAAGCAGGAATCCGAGGCGGACTACATCGGGCTCAAATTGATGGCACAGGCCGGCTATGATCCCCGGGAGGCTGTGCCCTTTTGGGAGCGGATGAGCGGGTGCCCTAAGCAGATGATCGACAAGGTGTGTTTTCGATCGCAACATAATATTCCCGAGTTCCTGTCCACGCATCCTTCCGATGTGGCGCGTATCAACCAAATTGAAGCCTGGCTACCGGAGGCTATGAAGTACTATCATGCGGCGCAGGGTGACGATGAGCCCGTACCGCCGGCCCCCTATCACCCACCGATTGGGCCGGCGCTTCCATCCAGCTGACCCGACCATCACGACACGATGCCAAAACGTACGGACATTCAGTCAATCCTCATGATCGGGTCCGGTCCGATCGTCATCGGCCAAGCCTGCGAGTTCGATTATTCCGGCACGCAGGCCTGCAAAGCGCTGAAAGCGGAGGGTTATAAAGTCATCCTCATCAACAGCAATCCTGCGACGATCATGACCGATCCGGAGATGGCGGATCGGACGTATGTCGAGCCGATTACCTTGGATGTCGTTGAGAAGGTGATCGATCGGGAGCGCCCGGATGCGTTGCTGCCGACCATGGGCGGGCAAACGGCTCTCAATACCACCATGGGGTTGGTGAAGCGAGGGGTGCTTGAGAAATACGGAGTCACGCTCATCGGTGCTTCAGCCGAGGCCATTCATAAAGCCGAGGATCGGGAAGCGTTCAAACAGGCGATGCATCGAATCGGCCTGCGGGTACCGAAGAGCGGCACGGCGCACACGCGACAGGAAGCACTGACCATTCTGGATACCGTCGGCTTCCCCGCAATCATTCGTCCGTCATTTACCATGGGCGGAACCGGCGGAAACATCGCTTATAATCGGGAAGAATTCGAGAGGCTGATCGATTGGGCGTTGGCCATGAGTCCGGTCAGTCAGGTGCTGATCGAAGAATCGGTCATCGGGTGGAAAGAGTATGAATTGGAGGTCATGCGAGATCTGAAGGACAATGTCGTCATCGTGTGCCCGATCGAGAACTTCGATCCCATGGGCGTGCACACGGGAGACAGTATCACTGTCGCGCCGGCCATGACGTTGACCGACAAAGAATATCAACGGATGCGGGACGCGGCCCTTCGCATCATCCGAGAGATCGGGGTCGATACGGGAGGATCCAATATCCAGTTCGGCATCAACCCGACCGACGGGGAGATGGTCGTCATTGAAATGAATCCCCGGGTATCCCGAAGTTCGGCATTGGCGTCGAAGGCGACCGGGTTTCCGATCGCGAAGATTGCGGCGAAGCTGGCCATCGGGTACACGTTGGATGAGATCACGAACGACATCACCGGCGTCACGAAGGCCTCGTTCGAACCGACGATCGATTATGTCGTGGTCAAAATCCCAAGGTTTGCCTTCCAGAAGTTCAAGGGGGCCGATCCCACCTTGACCACCCAGATGAAGTCGGTCGGGGAAGTGATGGCGATCGGGCGCACCTTCAAGGAGTCGCTGCAGAAGGCTATTCGTTCCCTGGAGTTGGAACTGAATGGGTTGGTATCCCGGTTCGGACTGGATCGAGGGGTTCCTGCCGCATTTAATCGA
>CAYXKP010000191.1:0-1454 GCA_964465695.1 uncultured Nitrospira sp. | reverse complement strand
TTTTAGACCAAGTCCGACAGCTGGTCGACTTTGAACGAATGCTGACCGGTCATGCCGCCGATCCCGAGGCTGTCTTGGGCGGTGAGTTACTGTGGGAGGCGAAAGAGCTGGGATTCTCAGATGATCGGATTGCACAATTGCTCGGATGCGAGGTGACTGCCGTCCAGAGCGCGCGCACGCGACATGGAGCACGAGCCGTCACCTATAAACGGGTCGACACCTGCGCGGCGGAGTTCGAGGCGCAGACGCCCTATCTCTATTCCACGTACGGTATGGAATGCGAAGCCCGACCGTCAAATCGGCAAAAGGTCGTGATTCTCGGCGGTGGGCCCAATCGGATCGGGCAGGGGATCGAGTTCGACTACTGTTGTGTCCATGCGGCAATGGCACTTCGGGAAGAACGGATCGACACGATCATGGTGAACTGCAACCCGGAGACGGTGAGCACGGATTACGATACGTCGGATCGGCTGTACTTCGAGCCGCTGACGCATGAAGACGTCCTCAACATCGTCCATCGGGAACAACCGATCGGTGTGGTCCTGCAGTTCGGCGGGCAGACCCCCTTGAAACTCGCGCTTCCGCTTTCGAAAGCCGGCGTGAGGATTCTTGGGACCAGTCCCGATGCCATCGATTTGGCAGAAGACAGGGAACGCTTTCGGGATCTCTTGAATAGGTTGGGGTTACAGCAGGCGGAAAGTGGAACCGCCCGGTCCATCGAGGAAGCGGTGCAGATCGCCGGACGGATCAGCTATCCGGTCATGGTCCGTCCGTCCTACGTGTTGGGTGGGCGCTCCATGCAGATCGTGTATGACGAGGCGGGCTTGTTGGAATACATGCACTCCGCGGTCAAGGCGTCCCCCAATCATCCGGTATTGATCGATAAGTACTTGGCCGATGCCATCGAAGTCGATGCCGATGCGATCTCGGACGGCGACACCGTGGTCGTGGCAGGAATCATGGAACATATCGAGGAAGCCGGAGTCCATTCCGGCGATTCAGCCTGTTCGTTGCCTCCGTATACATTGGATAAGCCCATCGTGCGCGAGATCGAGCGGCAAATGCGTTTGCTGGCATTGGAACTCGGCGTCGTCGGGCTCATGAACGCACAGTTCGCCGTCAAGGAGCGGACCATCTATGTGCTTGAAGTCAACCCGCGCGGGTCTCGAACCGTGCCGTTCGTGAGCAAAGCGATCGGCGTGCCGCTCGCCAAGTTGGCGATGAAGGTAATGATGGGAAAAACCCTCAAGGAGCTGGGCTTTGCCGACGCTCCTGTGCCGGCACATTTTTCGGTCAAGGAAGCGGTCTTTCCGTTCAATAAATTTCCCGGGGTCGATGTGCTGTTGGGGCCTGAAATGAAATCGACCGGGGAAGTGATGGGCATCGATGGGGATTTTGGATGGGCTTTCGCAAAATCCCAGGCGGGAGCGGGAGCAGTTCTCCCCACATCGGGG
>CAYXKP010000190.1:0-7955 GCA_964465695.1 uncultured Nitrospira sp. | reverse complement strand
CGAGCCCAAAAAGCGCTCGGTGCTAAGACGACGAGCGAAACTCTGCAGCGCGCCTTGGATTTGGTCACGGAAAAGGCTGTGCATGATTGTATCCTCCAGCGCTATAGCGGTGTGGGCAAGCCCGATGCGTTCGACGACGACCACTAAGTTCGCGCTGATTGATACTGCCGTCTACATAGAGAATTTTCGATCCGGCCGCTTTACCTTTCGCCTGCTGCAATCTTCGTTTGTCATCCGTTGTTCTTCGGTCGTGCTTCACGAATTGCTCCGCGGGGCTCGAACAGCTACTGAAAAAAAGTTTGTCTTTGAATTGAGTCAGCGGTGCCAAGTGCTGACGCCAACTGAGCAACAGTGGCTGAAGGCCGCCGAAGTTCTCCATCGGCTTAGACGGCGAGAGCATTATGAGGCTGCCAAGTTGCGCGAGTTGGCCTTCGATGTGTTGATCGCCCTGTCGGCAAGAAGTATCGGCGCCAGTGTAATCACAACCAATCATGCGGACTTCAGGGCGATTCAACACGAGCTGCCCTTTCATCTCCTGTGTTGGGAATAGAGACAGAGTCTTCTAGGGACTACAGCAGGACAAGGCCCCCGCAGATCTCGAAGGCTATAGCCACGTCGGGGCCGGGAAGCTCACCGAACAACTGCTGGCGCAAACGCCATCGAGGCGAGCGAAACATGGTGCTGTTGGCGGCGATGGGGAGTTGCTCGCGAGGAGTGGGCAAGGACAAGCATATCGTGATGGTATGTCGAGACCAGGATGCCGACGGATTTATCATCACGGCGTTCCTCACCGTGATGCCCCTGTGGAGGAAAGCGACGAGGACAACCCGGCGTCATTCTGGACTATGACAAGGATGGGAACATCGTCGGCATGGAAATCCTCAATGCCTCTAAGCGGGTGCAGAATCCAAAATCGGTCGAATACGCGGTTGCGTAGATGGTCGCGAGACCCAGCGCAATATCGATTGGCTCAACAATCCGTTTGGAGTAGAATGCGTCCATGAGTATAACGGAACTTGAAGCCGAGGCATTGAAGCTCGACCCAAAGTCGCGAGCCCGCTTGGCGGGAAAGTTGTTGGCGAGTCTTGAGAATCTGTCCGAAGAGGAAAATGCCCGGCTCTGGGCTGAAGAGGCTCAGCGCAGAGCAGTGGATATGGACGCCCAGCCGGACTCCGCCTCTTCCGCGAAGGATGTATTCCAGGAAGCGCGGGCCAAGCTGAAGTGAATGGAGCGGGTCTCCTATCATCGATTGGCCCGCCGTGAATTGAACGAAGCTGCCCAGTATTACGAGTCAGAAAGTCTGGGTCTGGGAGCCGCGTTTCTTGATGAAGTCGAGCATTGCACGCATGCCATCGCGAATTTCCCCGAAGCCGGTCCGCTGATCACGGAGACGATCCGGCGCAGACTCCTTCTCCGATTTCCCTACGCGCTTCTCTATTCCATCAAATCGGATAGGGTGCGGGTTCTTGCAGTGATGAACCTGAAGCGTCGACCTATGTATTGGATTGGTCGAGAGTGACAAAATAGCAATAAGGAAGCATGAAGCCGGTCAGTTAGGATCCCGGCGTCCGCAAACGGCTACAATTCGAGCAGTGCCTGCTCATCAAGACAGAGCCCGCTCACCATCGCGCGGGCGTCCACAGGTGTGCCATGCCTTATTGGGGATAGCGTAGGCCTTGTGTTGGGAATATAGACAGATCGAAGATAAATGATCGAGAGATCTTTGGTTATTGGGTCTTGACCATGCCATGTCCGGGGATTACAGTTCTCCTATGATACGATTCGACGTAATCACGATCTTTCTTCTTCTGTGCGTCGCTGTTCCGGTCTGGGCGGCTGACACGGAATCGTTCGACCCAGATCAACCCTTCGATCAGGCGCTGACCGGCAATTTCCTTCGGTCGTTGCTCAATCAGGCGCTCGATAAGCTGGAAGACCACGTGGAAATCACCGGCGGTCTCAATCCGGATGCGTCAAAGGACAACAAGGACAGGCATTTCCGCTTCAAGTTCTATCCGGAGGGCAAGTCACAATCCGATCAGCATCTCACCGCAGAGGGCTCATTCCGTTTCTCCCCGGAAGCCGGGCAACATGAGTGGCACTTCATATTCAAGCTGCCCAAAGACCGTCCTCAAAACGTTCCGCCGCGCTTTGAAGCACCGCTATGATAGGGCAATGAACGATCCGTTATTCGTGTGGCAGGTCACTTTTGCCTACTACTCAGTAAAGTTTTCCCTTCTCGCAATCGAATCGTAAAAGTCCTCATCACAATGGCCCAGTAATTCGGCATCTTGTAAGCCGCTCAAGTGGCATGATGCTTGTATTTCCTTCGCTCGGATCACACGAGGACTGGCGTACGTGGATTTTATCGCTGCCGACATAATCACCCCTGCATCCGGATCCCCTGTAGATGGGGGAGGTAGAACGTCTCGGGCAACGGCTTCTTCAAATGCTGGCGGTGTTCGGAAGACTTTTTCCACGGTTCTTCAGAGAGCTCGTGGGGAAGGGGAAAGAACCGACGCTTCCGCAGCAGATGAAGCACGACCGGTGAACAAGTTCGGTGATGGCTCACGCTTGAAGGAGGCAAGAGGTTTGAATACTTCCTCAACTCGAGGGGAGCGAGCCGATGCATCACCCTCTCGGGCTACGGATGAAAGTCGATCGAGCGACGACAAGAACAACGCTGAGGGTGCCAAAACAGTGGCTGAAACTACCGGACAAGAGAGCAATGCTGGTTCCCAGGTTCAGGGACAAGATGCGTCCCCTCTCGTGACCGTCATTCCTTTTCAGTCGGCATCTGAAACGATCGGTCACACGGATGTTCCCTCAGAGACAGGGGATCACTCAGAAGAAGGGGAAAACAGCGGAGCAGACACGCATTCCTCTGAAGCTGGCGCTGAGGGTTTCGATATGTCTTTAAAACCTCAGATGACATCGTCGGCGACGACGGAATTTCCGTAGATGGCTCCCGATCCTCCTGATTCTCCAGAAGATCATCCTGTCCTGAATAAGGTCAGCACGCCGTTGCCTGGTCTGCCGGAACAGGAATTGGATGCGACGGCGCCTCAGCCAGAAGATGATTCACAATCCGGTCGAGTCGTAAAGCTGATCCCCGACGTAGCCGTCGATGGCGACGGTACAAAAGTGGCGAATCTTGCCGAGCATGCTCCGTTGCTTGGAGAGGCACAGCCCGGCTCGGCTCTTGTGCATCTCGACTCGGTTGTTCGACGCGCTTTTCAGGCATACCTCGGAGCGGTGTCGTCACAGAGTAAGCCGGAACCTTCCCAACCTGATTCAGGTACGCATGAAGAGGTATTGCACGACCATGCACTTACCGCCCAAACCAGTCGGTATGCGCCATCCCTCGATCACTACGAGGACCGCGGAGTGAAGACAGGCTGGGTGTTTCCGCATGGGCAGCAACCGAGCTTTGAAGGGGTCGAGGATTTTAACGAGTTCTGGAATGACGACATGAGGCCACTACACGATCAGGCTGAGGGCAAGTTACCGCAGGCCGCAATCGCCGAGCCACAGTTTTCGAGCGGACAGTCCGCAGAAACAGCCATGGCCGGGGCTCACGGACGTGCGGTCTCCGGCCAACAGGCGCCCTCTCTGACCGGCCCCTTCGTGAGTGGTCAGGCTCTACCAGCCGCGCCGACCCATGACGCTGCCGAACAGGCGGTACGTGGAATGACGAGATCGGTCGTATTTGACGTGGCGCAGCCCGACTTGGGCCACGTGAATATTCGTGTGGCGATGTCGAACGATGTGGTTCATACGCATTTGTCGGCCGACAGACCGGAGGTCGGGCAATTCCTCATCAACGGACAGGATCGTCTTCAAGCGGCGCTTCAGGCGAACGGATTGGACATGGGACAATTCCGTGTGGACATCGATCGTCAGAATGCCGGTCGCTCCTTTCATCATGGCCCTTCTCAGGAACAGGGACAAGCCTGGAATCAGGATTCGCAGGAGATGAAGTGGGGATCAAGTCCGGACTCACAGGATGAACAGCGCGCATCGCTCCACGGGCTGTTGAATGTCGTGGCATAGATCGGAAGGGAGATACCGAAAATGATCGATGTATCGGAACTCAACTCCACGGCAAGCCGGCCGACGCCTGAAAAAACCGGGCCTCGGCAGTTGGGGCAAGACGATTTTCTCAAATTGCTCATCACGCAATTGAAAAACCAGGATCCTTTGAAACCCACGGACAATACCGAATTTGTCTCGCAGCTCGCCCAATTCAGTCAGTTGGAGCAGACCGCAAAACAGGCGCAGCTGCTCCAGAAGAGCCTTGACGCGCAAACCGCCTCGTTGCAGTTCACACTGTTGCCCATGGTCGGCCGGCGCGTCAGCATCGACCGCCCCCTGGTTCAATTGGAAAACGGTCAGGCCTCGTTGACCTACGCCCTCGAAAAGAGCGCGGCTCGCGCGCAGATTACGATTCTCGATCAGAGTCGGCAGGTCGTGCGCACGTTGGATTACACCGGTCTCCAGGCGGGCCTCAACCGAGCGCAATGGGACGGGAAGGACAGCAAGGGCGCCGTTATGCCGCCCGGTGTGTACGAGTATGCCATTTCTGCGGTCGATCATCAGGACGCGTCGGTCGTCGCGAAAGGCCGCGCGCAACTCACCGTCACGGGCGTGCGTATGGAAGACGGGCAACCGAAGCTGGCTGTCGGTCCGATCACAGTGGATCCGTCGGAGATCGTGGAAGTGCAATAACGGAGACTATCCGAACAAGTTGAAGAAGGAGGCATGCACCCATGGGAATTCTGTCGTCATTGTTTGCCGGAGTCAGCGGACTCAACGCCAATGGTACGGCCCTCTCCGTCATCGGCAACAACATCGCCAACCTCAGCACGGTCGGCTTCAAGGGGAGCAAGGCGACCTTTGCGGATCTGATCAGTTCGTCGATTTCAGGCGGATCGGGGGCGATTCAGACCGGCATCGGAGTGGCTCTCACGTCCGTGCAGGGCAACTTTTCTCAAGGCTCGCTGGCGACCTCATCAAACGTGTTGGACCTTGCGATCGACGGCAACGGATTCTTCATCGTTGAGGACGCACAGGGCGGCACCTTCTATTCCCGAGCCGGCCTGTTCCGACTCGATAGGAACAACAATGTGGTCGATCCGACGGGATTCAAATTGCAGGGTTTTCTGGCGGACACCGCCGGCACCATCACCGGCACGATCGGCGATATCTCGCTGCCCTCCACCACCGCATCGCCGCGGGCCACGACGACGGCTCTCGTCGCCGCCAATCTGAATTCGGCGACGGCTCCGACGGGTGTTCGCGGCAACGTCGTGGCTTCCGCGGCGTCGACGACCACCACGGCGGGGGGTAACAATTCTTTCACCGTCAATGTGAACGGCGACGGCGCTCAGACGATCACCGTGGCGAACGGCTTGACCGGCTCGGCGCTTGCCACGGCGATTCAAAACGCCGTGCGCGCGCTGGTTCCGAACGATCCCTTCAAGGCCGCCGCTTACGCCGGATTCACCGCGTCGGTCAACGCCTCCAACATCTTTACCTTCACGTCGGGCATGACCGGGACGACGAACAATTCCACCACCGGCACGGGGACGGTGGTGGTCACGGCCAACGGCGGCGACACCCTTGCGGCCAACCTCAACATGCTGACGCCGACTTCGACGACCGGCACGGACTTCCTGCTGGCGGACCCGCCCGCCAGCTCGAATTTTTCAACGTCCATGACGGTGTTCGATTCATTGGGCAACAGTCATCTCTTGACGACCTATTTCACGAAGGTCGGCGAGAACAGCTGGAATTACAACACCGTCGCGGCAGCAAGCGACGTCGTGACGGCGAATTACCATTCGAGCAATATCGACACCAGTTTGGGTATCGTTCGGGTCGGATCCGGCACCTTGACGTTCGGGACGGACGGAACGCTGGATCGAGAGAGCACGGTGATTCGGTACGATACCGGAACGGCAGCCGGTACGTCCGGTGCGGTTCCGGGATCGCTACAGGTGGACTTTACCGGTGCGACGCAAGACCAGTTGATCACCATGAACTTCGGCTCCAGCGTGACGACCGACGGTGGCAGCGGACTGGATGGGACGACGCAATTCGGGTCCACCTCGGCTCTCGTGCAGCAAACACAGGATGGCTTTGCCGCCGGCTCGCTCCAGGCGTTTTCGGTGGATGCGAACGGCATCATCAACGGCCGTTTCTCCAACGGGCAACTGCGCGCGTTGGCGCAAGTGGTGCTCGCACGCTTTCCGGATCCCATTGGGTTGACGAGGACCGGTAAAAACACCTTCGCTCAGTCCGGAAACTCCGGCCAGCCGGTCACGGGAACGCCGGACAGTGCCGGACTCGGGCGGGTCTTATCCAATTCGCTGGAATTGTCGAATGTGGATCTTGGCGAGAGCTTTATCGATATGATCGCCGCGCAGCGCGGCTTTCAGGCGAACTCACGCGTGATCACCACGTCCGACGAAATCCTACAAGAATTGGTCAATCTGAAACGATAGATTCTTTCTTTTGCGACGGGCTGGGGTCGGCACCGAACTCCCAGCCCACTCGCCTTCCCCCCCCATCCGGTCGATACCTCTTCGCTGGTTCGGCGCCCTGCCGTGCCGTCAGCTTATTGACGGTGTCAAGGGCTTGATTGACAGGCTGCTCATGCGCCGTGCCCTCCGCAGCGCCTCTCGTAGGGGATTTCGCGTCAGATGCGGTGAATTCGAGATGGCTTCTACCGGTAGGTAGCAAGGCGGAATGGCATATGCATTGCAGTCCCCGAACCGGGCCACTGAGTCAATGAGGAGGAGTTATGGCAGATGCAGCCGCAGTCGACGAAAAAAATCCGGTAGCGGCTTCCGCCCCGGCGTTCCCCATCAAGCTGCTCATTATCGTATCGGTCGTCGCCTTGATGTTCGGCGTCGGCGGCGCGTTCGTGGCGGTCAAATTCCTGGGTGGCTCAAGCAAAGGCGCGGAGAGTTCTGAAGAGCAGAAGGCCGATGCCGAGGGGAAGGCGGAATCCAAGAGCGAAGCCGGTGGAAAGCATGCTCAGGCCTCTTCGCCGGGCACCATGTTCGACCTGGATCCATTTATCGTCAACCTCGCGGACACTCCCGAGGTGCGGTACTTGAAGCTGACCCTCAAGCTCGATGTGGACAGCGAAGCGGTCGCCGCCGAATTGTCGGCGCGCATCCCTCAAATTCGAGATGCGGTGCTCGTCCTGCTCAGCAGTAAGGATGTCAATGCGGTGAGGACCACGCAGGGGAAATTCCAGCTCCGCGACGAAATTACGCAGCGCGTCAACGGCCTCCTGAAGAAACCGGGAGTCCGGTCGGCGTATTTCACGGAGTTCGTCGTTCAGTAACGCTTGGCGATATGGAAAAGATACTTTCGCAAGACGAAATCGACGCGCTCTTGAAGGGTGTCGTCTCGGGGGAGGTGGACACGGCTCCGAAGGAAGCGGCCCAGGACGCGAAAGGCGTCATGCGATACGATCTCTTCAATCAGGAACGGATCATCCGCGGGCGGATGCCGACCATGGAGATGATCAATGATCGATTCATTCGCCGCCAATCAGTCGTCTGGACCAGCATGTTTCGGGAGGCCGTCGATTTCGCCGTCGTCGGGACGCAAGTGATCAAGTTCGGCGAGTTTCTGAAGAGAGTTCCGATGCCGGCATCGCTGAACGTGTTTCATATGTCTCCGTTGCGGGGCAGCGCGCTTTTCGTGATGGACGCCTTCCTTGTGTATCTGGTCGTGGACTATTTTTTCGGGGGAAAAGCTCAGACCCACGTGAAGCCCGAAGGACGAGACTTCACGCCCGTCCAACAGCGGATCATCAAGAAGCTGTTGCTGCAGTCGCTCGTCGACCTGGAAAAGGCGTGGCATGCCGTCGTGCCGATCAAGGTGGAATATGTGCGTTCTGAGAGCAACCCTCAGTTTGCGATGGTGGTGACCGCATC
>CAYXKP010000189.1:0-8009 GCA_964465695.1 uncultured Nitrospira sp. | reverse complement strand
TCGGGAAATGGCTGCGTGCGCCGGCCCATGTGCATTACAAAGCGTTTCGCATGTCCGACCCGCCGACCCAGCGTCCGGCCAGTCGGTCCGAATTCCAGTCGCTGTTGGGACATTTGAAGGTCCCCGCCGAGACGACGAACCTTCGCGAGAATTTCGGCTACGGTGTGAAGGAATCCGAAAGCGGCGATCGGCTCATCCTCATCTGGCAGGCGCATACGGAATATTACAATTACCAACTTTGGCATGTCCCGTCACAAGCGACCGGCGCGGTGACCTTCGGATCATTGGCGTTTCCTGATTACACCTTTCCTGTGCAGCCCCTTGGGTCCGCGGTGTGCCGCTTGGACATTCTGTTGACGACGGGCATGCTTCCACCGAGGAGCGAACTGCGCGGGCTGGTGCCGGGCCCTGTCTTGTACGGCAGCCGGATCTTCAACGAACAGACATGTGTCGTCACGAGCTTTACACCGGACGACCAAGGGCGCGAACGGTACTGGGTCAGTGTCGGACCATCGCAAGGCGATCCTTCACGTTTGAAAGATATCGTCGATGCCATTGTGCGGATCGAGACCTACTATCATTTGTTGTTGATGCAGAAACCGCTGTTCTCCGCCGCCATCGATCAGGTCTATAAATTTGAACAAGTGCACCTGAAGCAACGGGAGATCATTACGTCACATATCGGCCACGCCAACTCAGAGACCTTGCAGCGATGGCTGAACAGTCTGACCCAGGATTTGTTAAAAACCAATCGGATGGCAGGCACACTCCACTTCGAACTGTCCGCGTCGATCCCGTATGACAAGATCGTGCACACGACGTTGTCGTCCATCGCCGAGCATCCAATGGATTCCTACCGTCCGATCTCCGATTATGTCTTGGGGGGTATTACCGGTGTCGCCGAGGGGTACCAGCAACTCTTGCGCCGTATCGACACGCTCCGCGGCGGTTTCGAGGGCATCATCGCGATCATTCGAACCCGCATCGACTTGATCCTGGAATCGCAAAACCTCGCACTGCTCCAGAGCGTCGATAAGACGACCAAGAGCCAGGTAATTCTTCAACATACGGTAGAAGGTTTATCAGTGATTGTGATCGCCTATTATCTGGCCGGGCTGGCGGGATATGTCTTCAAGGGATTTTCGGAGCTCGGCTGGCTCGGCAATGCCAATCTGGCCTCAGCCGTCTTTGTGCCGGTCGCGATCGGGCTCGCTTTTGCCATTACGACGTTCAGCAAAAAGTATCTCCATAAGAAGTTTGAAGGTGAGCAACAGGCACCGAAAGCTGAAAAACCGGAGCAGGAAAGGTAAACACCACCTTCAGTTGCCGGAGATCCGGGCGTTTAGTACCTTCTGCCAAGGTCCGCATTGTCTATGCCTCCACAAGATGAGCAGAGAGAAAGAGAGCGGATGTCCGAGGAATCGAACTCACCGAACTTGCGCTTTACGACTTGGCGCATTACGGCAGCAGGATCCCGCTTCAACCATGGCCGACGTGATGCATGAGATCCGTTTAGCAAAAGAGCGGGCATGGCAGGCGAATCGGCCCCAGCCCACATATTGACCGGGTTTCTGGCCGAGCTCGACCCTACAGAATCATGCAAGGTCATTCAGTTCTCAGTATCTTCGCCAAAAATCTCCCCGTATGGGACGCCTCTACTTTCGCCACTTGCTCCGGCCGTCCTTCCGCCACGATCCGTCCCCCGGCTGCTCCGCCTTCAGGGCCGAGGTCGATGATCCAGTCGGCTGCCTTGATGACATCCAGATTGTGCTCGACGACGACCAACGTGTTGCCGGCGTTCACGAGTTTGTGAAGGACCGCGAGCAGCTTCTTGATGTCTTCAAAATGCAAACCGGTGGTCGGTTCGTCCATGATATAGAGCACGTCCTTGACGGCGGAGTCCTTCAGCTCGGCGGCGATTTTTAAGCGCTGGGCCTCGCCGCCGGATAGGGTGGTGGCGGACTGGCCGAGGCGTAGGTAACCAAGGCCGATGGAGGCCAAGAGATGCAACCTTTCCTGTAACTTGGGGGTGCCTGTGAAAAAGGAGAAGGCTTCCTCCACCGTCATGTGAAGGACCTCCGAGATATTCTTGCCACGATACTGAATCTTCAAGACCTCGGGCTTGAAGCGTCTGCCTTCGCAGACCTCGCAGGGCGCATAGATGTCCTCGAAAAAGTACATTTCCAACTTTTCCACTCCGCTGCCTTCGCAGCGCTCGCAGCGCCCACCGGCGGCGTTGAAAGAAAAATGGCCGGGGGTGAGTCCCTGATGCAGCGCCGTACGTTCGGACGCGAACAGCCGGCGAATCTCATCGAACGCTTTCAGGTACGTGATCGGGTTGGATCGGGGTGTGCGGCCGATCGGCTGCTGGTCGATCAAGCGGATACCCTTGAGATGTTCGATGCCTTTGATGGCCTTAAAACGCCCCATGGGAAGGGATTCCACACGGAAGGCTCGGGCTACCGATCGGTAGAGGGTGTCTTCAACCAGCGTACTTTTACCTGAACCGGATACTCCGGTGACACAGATGAGCATGCCGAGCGGAATACGGACGAAGAGGTCTTTCAGATTATGCTCGGTCGCGCCGGCGATCACCAGCATCTTGCCGTTGCCGGGGCGCCGCTTGGCGGGGAGGAGAATGTGCTCTTCGTCGCGCAAGTACCGGGCAGTGGTCGCGCGACGGTCCCGGATGAACTCCTGCGTGGGCGCCGCACAGACAACCTCGCCTCCTTTTTCACCGGAATAAGGACCGAGTTCCACAAGGTAGTCGGCCGATTCGATCATGCGGCGGTCGTGTTCGACAACGACGACCGTATTACCGCTGTCGGCCAGATCGTGCAGGATGCCGGCCAAGAGATCGGTATCCCTGGCATGAAGGCCGATGGTCGGTTCATCGAGGACATACAGTGTGCCGACCAACCGAGATCCTAGCTGGTTTGCCAGAGCGACCCGCTGAGCCTCGCCGCCTGAGAGGGTCTTGGTTTGTCGGTTGAGCGTCAGGTATCCAAGGCCGACGCGCTGCAGAAAGCCCAGTTTTGCTGCCAGCTGCCGGAGAATATCGGCCGCGACCTCTCGCTCGGACTGACGAAGAGGCAGGGAGTTCACCCAACGGGCAAGGCTCTCGACCGTTTGTTCCGTCGTCTGACGGATATCGTGCCCGGCGATCTTGACGAACAGCGCATCAGGTTTCAGGCGGCTACCGCGGCAACGCGGGCAATCGAAAGGCGTCCGATAACGGCTGAGGAAGACCCGCACGTGCAGCTTGTAGCGTTTCCCTTCGAGGTACTCGAAGAAATCGTTAATCCCGTCGAAGGATGTATCACCCTCCCAGAGCAGCCGTTGTGTGTCTTTGGGAAGTGATGTGAACGGCATCGTGGTGTCCACCCCGTGCCGTTTCATCGCGAGCAACATCTGCTTCTGCCACCAGGCGGAGCTGGGTTTGCTCCAGGGTTCGACGGCCCCTTGGGCCAGGGATTTGGTTGGGTCGGGGATGACGAGCTCAGGGTCATACCGCAGCACGTTGCCGAACCCTTTACATTCCGGACAGGCGCCCAGCGGATGGTTGAACGAAAAGAGAATCGGCCGCAGCGGCTCGAACCTGCGTCCGCATTGTTGGCAGAGAAATTTCGTACTGTACGACTGCCGCCCATGACCGATGATGTCGATGGAGCAGTGGCCGTCTCCTTCACGAAACGCCGTTTCGATCGCTTCGGCAAGCCGAACGCGGTTGTCTTCCCGGATCACCAAACGATCGAGAACGATGTGAAGCGAGGGCATCTTATGGAGCAAGGGCGGTTCGATCTCATGCAAATCGAGTACGGTGTCATTCGTTTTCACTCTCGTGAATCCGCGTGTGAGAAGCGATTGGATAAAGGCAGCCTCTTCGTTGTGCGAAGGAGAGGTGATTGGGAACAACACCATCGCCCGCGCTTCGGGCCAGCGCGCGAGAAGGTCGTCGGCCACGGCGGCAGGCTGAAATGAGCGCGCCTCTTGTTTGCAGTCCGGGCAGGTAGGTTTGCCCACCTTGGCAAAAAGCAGGCGGAGCAGATCGGCGATTTCCGTCGTCGTACCGACCGTCGAGCGAGCGGTTCGCACCTGATTTTTTTGTTCGATGGCGATGGCCGGCCGCACGTTGAGAATACGGTCGATATCCGGGCGGGCCACTTTGTCGAGGAACATACGGGCATAGGTCGAGAGGGACTCGACATAGCGCCACTGGCCTTCCGCGAAGATCGTATCGAATGCGAGCGAGGATTTGCCGGAACCCGACACACCGGTAATGGCCGTCACTTGATTGTGCGGTATCTGCAGCGAGATATTCTTCAGATTATTCTGCCGGGCCCCTTCGATTATGAGGTGGCCGGTCGAACGATCAGGGTTCAGAGGGTTCGGCATAGCAATCGCTCTCGCGTCGGCATGACCGGTCATCGTAGCAACTGGCGAGGGTTGGTTCAATGAAGGAAGAAGGAAGTTGCGCTGTTGATTTGTGTTCTTGTCTTTATGGGATGAAAGCGTAAAATCCACAGTTCACCCGGCGCGCCGAAGCGCAATGGGCTACTCAGTACTTTGTGGAGCAAGGGTTAAACATTGCAAAAGGAGACAATCCTCGTGGCGCTCTATGCTTTTGACGGAACGTGGAATGTAGACGAAGCCGATGAAATCAAGGAGACCAATGTGCTGGCATTCTGTAAGTGCCTTCCTCTCGATATGAACGTGTTCTATCTGGAGGGAGTCGGGAGTCGGCTTGGGTTTATTGGAAAACTCCTCGGTGGGATGACCGGAGTGGGCGGGCGGTTTCGGATCGCCAGGGCGATGGAGCAACTGAATCAGTATTTCTCGGAAGGGGATCGAACGATCGACATTATCGGGTTTAGTCGAGGGGCGGCCCTGGCCCTACACTTTGCCAATCAAGTGCAGGAGGAGAAGTCAGGAGCTCGGGTCCGTTTTCTCGGTCTTTGGGATGTCGTCGGGTGTTTCGGTCTCCCGGGGAATGATTTGAACATCGGATGGGACCTTACCCTTCCCGACAACGTTGAGAAGTGTTACCACGCGATGGCGCTTGATGAGCGGCGAGGGAACTTTTGTCTGACCCGGGTCGCACAACGACCCGCCGGCCGGGGTCGTTATCGTTCATGGGTAGAATAAGCAAGCTCGGTCCAGATTTGCTCTTCTGAACGGACCTCCGGCACGACAGATTCTTGGTGAGGGAAGGAGTCTACGAAAGCGGCGATTCAGTAAAGGCTTATCGATGCAGCGCAATCGATGAGAGGATGATGGCGCTGAATCAGGAGGACACATGATTCTTTCGACGACCAACCATATTGAGGGCAAGAAGACGGTCAAGTATCTGGGTTTAGTGTCCGGCGACGCGATCCTGGGCGCGAATATTTTTCGGGATTTTTTCGCCTCCATCCGGGATATCGTCGGCGGCCGATCCGCGGCATATGAGAAGGAGCTACGCAAGGCGAAGGATATCGCGATCGGAGAAATGCGTGAACAGGCCAAGAACCTGGGCGCCAATGCCATCGTCGGTATCGACATCGATTACGAAACCATCGGTACCAACAGCAGCATGTTGATGGTCAGCGCCAACGGCACGGCGGTGGTGGTTGAATAGCCATCTCGGTGGGCTTGGCGAACCTACCGTAGCATCATCTTCACCAGCCCGATACACCCCATATATAAGACGAGCGATCCGACCATCGCGGGCCAGAAGCCGAGGCGGGGGATACCCATGATCATGGCGATGACGTAGACAGTCCAGGGTGGAACAAACCACAGCAAGTTCTTGGCATAGTCAACCGTAGTCGCTCCACCGCCGCTGGCATAGAGCAAGATGAAGGTGACACCCGTGATGGCGGGAAAGGTGCTGGCCATGGCGGCCAGGAATGATTTGCCTTGCGACCCAAGATACGTGGAGAAGCTCACGATCGAGCCGCCCAAGAGAAAATAAAGCAGATACTTACCGAGATCGCTCACCCCCAAACCTCCCTTTCATTTCCCTGAAAGGCTTCCATCGCTTCTCGCTCCAGCGCCTCACCCTGGCCGGTGTAGCGCGGTGAAAAATGAAACACCACGAGATCGCGGACCTGAGCCCGGCGCGCCATGTGTCCGGCTTGCCTGGCTGTCAAATGATACCGGTCGTAGGCTTTTTCCGCATCGCAATCAAGATAAGGCGATTCACAATAGAAAATGTCCGCGCCCCGGGCCAGTGTGACGATCTTGGCTTCGTTCTCCTCGTCATAGCGCGCGTCGACCACGTAGGCGATCTTCTGTCCTCGAGAGATCGTCAAAAACCGCTCCTTCACTTCTCCCAGCACAAATGTACGCTCCTCTCGCCGATGCTCATCGTAGAGCGCCACCGAGAATCGGAAATCGTCCGGCTTGCCTAACCAGATATGCTGCTTCACCTCTTTGAGCCACGCGCCGACCCGCAGCCCTGCTTCATGCAATTTCTGTTTGTTGACGTTGATATGAAACTGCTCTTCCAGTGAGTAGGCGAATGAAGGAATGCGATGATTTAAGGCCACCGCTTTCACGATGAACATGGGATCCTTCAGCACCGTAAAAAGTGGACCGTCGCCGCGTGGCGTGGGCGAGGTAGCTTGTGTGGTCGGCTGAAACCCGTCACTGGCTCGGAATACTGTCTGTCGGACCTCGTCTTCATCAAACTCCCGAACGTCGATTGTCAGAGGGTAGCCATCTACGAGATTCCAGGTGTAGCCTCTCAGTTTGCCCTGGACGTTGTCGATCAGCCCCGGAGGGCCGACTAGTTTAAGCGTCTTGCCCCGTCCGAGCGCGACGCGAAGAACGGCATCGAATCCGATGAAATGGTCCATGTGCGTATGGGACACGAACATCTCTCCGGCCCGCAGAAGTCTGGTCGGTCCCAATCCGTCGTTGTGCCCGAGATCAAACAGCAAGGCCCGTTTCGACCAGCGGATTTCCACATAGACACCCGGATCACCGAATACATCGTTGATCAGATAACTGGAGAAGGAGGGGTTCATGTGCCAGTCGCTTCTTGATCTGTAGACCTGATGATCTATTGAATGGAACTTTAAGTCAGGGAATCGAGAGACCGTCAGATTTTATCCGATTGCCGTTCTTACTACACTGTACATCACGAGGACCTCGACCGCGTGAGCGACGATGGTGATCCAAAGGTTTCGCGTTCGGAGCCAGATAGTTCCCCAGACGAGGCCATCCCACAGGGCAATCCAATGGAGATGTTGAAACGTATTGACCAGGAACGGGTCGAATGCAAAGGTGGACGCGCTAGCCGCGAGGGCAAGAGGCGTTGTCCGCCGTGTTGCATCAGCTCCGCGCCAATGCCGTTCGAGTTCCGCAAGGCGGCCCAAGAGAAAACCACGAAAGTTCAGCTCCACGAACAACGCGATGCCGAAAATAAGCCACGGCACCATAAGAAGGACCGGCAGCCGACCATGGGGCGTCTGCTTCAAGAACATGATGTCGTAGCCGAGAAACGGATAGACCGAGAGAATGACGACTGTATTCAGTCCTCCTAACAACAGTCCTGTCATGAATCCCCATTTCATCCCGTTTCCCACCTTGGCTTTTTCCAATCCCAGTTCAATCGGGACCCGAGGCGTGCGCGAAGCCCAGACGCTCAATGCAAGATAGGCGAGGAGCTGCGGAGAGAGTTGAACGAGCAGCTTTTCTCCAAGTGAGCCGGGAAGCCAATAATAACCGACCGTGGCCCCGATGGGCAGCAACGCCAGGGCCGCCCCCATCGTAGAGACTTGATTTGAAGCCGGCTGGTCGGGCCCGGACACCATCGGGATGCTATGAGAGCTCGAGACGATAGCGGTCCAACGTCGTGGCTTTATGACGAGCGAGGTTGGACAGCGACTTGTTGTAATCTACGACGGCCCGCAGCTCATTGCCTTGCGCCGTGGCCAGGTCGCGTTGGAAATCGAGCACGAAGCGAGTCGTGCTGAGCCCGACCTTCAACCTTTCTTGCTCGGCCTGCAGCTGTTTCTCCGCCA
>CAYXKP010000188.1:0-8053 GCA_964465695.1 uncultured Nitrospira sp. | reverse complement strand
GTGGCGGTGTAGCTCAGTTGGCAGAGCAGCGGACTCATAAGCCGCGGGTCGGCCGTTCGATCCGGCCCACCGCCACCAAAAACCTACAGCGGTTCTGCAGTTCATGAGTCGGCTGTTCATTGGCCGTCCATCCGTTCCCCTGATTTTCCGGTTTTTGAGACGGTTGTAACGCCGACTATAGTTTCTGCCTCTTCCTTCGGTTTCGTCTGGTCTTCCTTTCCGTCTTTCTGGCTCATCGGCTTTGCCTTCCAGGCGACCGCTTTTTCATCTCAATCCGATTGATGGTGAGTTGGTTTTCTGTTTGGTGAATCCGCCGCAGAATACCTTCATTTCGTACACGAACTCGCCTCATCTTGGCGCTTTCCGAGCAGATGTCCTTATGAGTGGCTTGGCACGGGTTTCAGCCTGGGTTTGGTATCCATTTGTAACGTACAATGAGACAGAGGACATTCGCTGAGGAAGAATGCACCCCGAACTTCGACGGGCCTATGACTCAGAAATGACGTCGGCAGTCAGGCAGTACTATGCCGGAGACCTTCCACTCGCATTTTTCCATCTTGAGCGCGTCCACATCCTGGGACAATCGTTTCCGATCGAACATGCAAGATCACACTGGTGGATGCTGAAAGTCGGGTGGAAACGCGGGGATTTCGTAGAAATCTTCGGACAACTGCCTCGGATCCTGGGGGCTTTGCTCTTCTCACGAATCTGGGTGCCGGTTGGCAATACTGGCGGCGCACGAGTGCCGCCATTCACATCCATGCCGATCCCCGAAGATCTGCGGACGTTACTGGAGAAATATGGGCGAAATGTCAAAACCGTCTAACGAATCGAACCGGACCCGCCGCCGTTATTCTTCCCGTAACCCCTCTATCACCGGCTGTCGCGCGGCCCACCGGGCAGGGAAGTAGCCTGCCACCAAGGTGGCGATAGCGGCAAGCCCCACGGCTTGAAGAAGCGCGCCGAACGGAATAATCATCTGAATCGTCCACCCAAATGATTGTTTATTGATCACCTTGATCAGCAGCAGGGACAACAAGCCTCCGCCGATAAGACCCAGGGCGATTCCTATCACGCCGAGGTAGGCCGCCTCCCATAACACAAGCTGTCGAATTTGCTCCGCGCTGCCGCCGATGGCCCGGAGGGTGGCAAATTCCCGGCGGCGTTCGAGGACAGAGGTAATCAGTGTATTGACGATCCCCAGCATGGCTATGATGACGGCGATGGCCTCCAGAACATAGGTCAGCAGAAATGTGCGATCGAAAATTTCGAGAATCTCTTTCCGTAGCTCCGTGTTGCTGATCACGAGCGGCGGAAGCCCCCCACCGGCCGCACGGCTCAGTCGCTCGGTAATCTTTTCTCTCACGCGATTGATACTGGATCCGGTGTTTAGGTACACGGGAAACACCGTGACCAGATCGTCGTGCCAGAGCGACTGGTAGAGTGCCCGATCCATGAGCAGCTTTCCCCCGTCCGTCGAGTAATCATAAAACACGGCCACGATCGGGAACCGTGCGGGACCGCTCGGCGTGAGCATTTCAAGTGTCGCTCCCTCTTCCACGCCGAGCCGATCGGCCAGCACCTCAGAGACGAGAAGGCCATGGATATCGGCCGCTCGTTTAAGCTGTTCCGAAGAATCGCCACTGCGCACGAGATACCGACTCCATTCGGCATGCAACCGCAGATCCCGAGAGACGACGGCCACCCGTTGACCGTTCACTTCCACCCGTACATCGCGATAGCTGTCAACCGCCGCCACTTCGGGGATGGAGGAGAGGATGTCCGACCATGCGGGCGGGAGACTTCGGCCGGCGCTGCCGATCTCCGTGCCCCGCAGCCACACCGAGGGTGCCACGACCAGATCGGCCAGGACCGTGTCCGTGACCCATAATTCAACCGTATGGCGAAAACTACGCACCATCACAAGCACGCCGATCATGATCGCCAGTCCCACCATCAGTGCGGAAACTGTGACTCCGTTGCGGCCTGGACTGCGGGAGGCATGTTCGACGGCAATCCCCCTCATGACTCCCTGCACTCCCCCTTCTCGTCCCATGCATCGGCGCGGCCAAGGCCAGCCGGTCACACAGAGCGGGGCCAGACAGGCTAACCCTGCCAGCAGAGACAACGTGGCCGCATAACCCGAAACCGGAACACCACCAACGGGTCCAGGCAGGCTCAGGAGCCCTGTGACAAGAAGCAAGGTCATCCCCATCAGGGCAAGCGGCCTCACTCGTAGCTGCCGGCTCGCTTCATAGTCACCGGGAGCCAACGCCCGGACAGTCGCCGTGCGGCTGGCATCCAAGCTTGGACCAACCGCCCCGATCATGGATACGACGCACCCGATCACGATTCCTTCGAGCATGATGCCCCAGAATTGGCCGTCCCGCAGTAACCCTCCCTCGCCGGCACCCACTGGGACGTAGAGGTCCGAAATAGTTCTACTGAGCAGGGTCACAAGCTCCTGAGCAAGCGCCACCCCTGCTGCACTTCCGGCAATTCCTCCCGCGCATCCGAATAGCCCGCCCTCCATCAAGAACAGCACCGCCACGCGAGACTGGGTCATTCCAATAGCCCGATAAATTCCGATTTCCCGTCTTCTCTGGGCAACGGCAAACGCCATCGTGTTGTAGATCAGGAACATCCCGACCAACAGACCGACCCAGCTCAACACCGTTAAATTGAGACGGAAGGCTCGCACCATTTGCTCGACCTGTCTGGTCCGGTTGGCCGGCCGCTCCACCATCATATGGGGAGGCAGTACAGCTCGGAGGTCCTGAGCCACGTCTTCAACCGTCTTGTTTTCGTCGGTCACGATATCGACTCGATCCAGCTTCCCAATCATCCCAAACGCAACCTGGGCGGCGGCAATATCCATGACGGCCATGCGCTCCCACGACGATGTTCGGTCCGACTCATTTCGAAGAATTCCTGCAACCCGACAGGAGCGACGTCCCGGCCCAATCAGAAAATCGACCCGGTCATCGACCGACAGCTTCCATTCCGCGGCCAATGTGGCTCCCAGAAACACCGCCTCCGGGTGAATCATGTTCATCAACTGACTTTCCGTTGCAGGTTGGCTCAATCGAAACCCGCGTGTATTGAATTCGGCCACGAGATCCAGCCCCACCACTTGTACAGCTTGGTCGGCTTGGTCCCCTTTCATACGAACGGCCGTCTGTAGAATCACCGGTGAAGCGGACGTCACGCCTGAGACGGTGCGTATCCGTGTAATGATCTGTTCATCGAGCCCCGTCTCACTTCCCGACACTTCCAAGGCGGTGGGACCGGCCACCGTCATAACGGCCTGCTCAAAGGACCGCAGGACGTCGACATTGGCGGCTCTCACTGCCACGGATGCCGACACTCCAAGAGCCACTCCGATGATCGTCAGGAGTGTACGGAACGGCCATTGCCGGACATGAGAGGCGAGAAGAAGGAGTAGGATCCTCAAAAAGGCAGGCATTTAGCGTGAAAAAGACTGCCATCTGGGCGAGAGTTGGCTCATTCGCGCGCTCGGCATATATCAGTAGTTTCGTTTACACATTTCCGCTCGTTTGCTAGACTGACTCAGAACTTCTGAGAGGAGTACAGATGGCAAGACACAAACACACCGCCGCTCTTCAGCTCCACCGAGTGGAACCCCGGGCCAAAGCTTCTCTGCACATTACGCCACGTCAGCGTGAGATTCTTCGCTTGGTCGCGCTGGGCCATACCAACCGTGAGATCGCCGGATCTCTGGATATCAGCGTCCGAACGGTCGAAGTTCATCGGTTTAACTTAATGCGCCGACTCAATGTTCGAAACGTCGCCCAACTCCTGCGTCAGGCCCTCCAACACAACTTGTTGCCTCGCAACTTCGGCAATAAATAGGTCACAATTCCTTCAGCCGTCCTCGGCACTCTAAAATCGACCCATATCCTTGGCGAGCCAAGGCAGCGGTCAATTCCGCTTCGAGCCGGCCGAACACATCCAGTCCTTCCTCGACCAACACCGTTCCGACTTGCACCGCCGAAGCACCGCAGAGGAAATGCTCGAAAGCATCGAGGCCGTCGACGATTCCTCCTGTTCCGATAATCGGAATCTTTCCGCCAAAAAACTTATAGAAGGCGCGGACATTCGCCAATGCCACCGGCTTGATCAGTCGCCCGCCCAACCCGCCAAATCCTCCTTTCGGTTTAATGACGACGGTTTCCCGTTCCGGATCGACGACGAGGCCGTTGCCCACCGAATTGATCATGTTGAGAAAATCGATGCCACACCGACCGAGCACCTTTCCCATGGCCTCATGATGCGCCGGATCGAAGTACGGTGGCAGCTTCACTCCCATCGGAACCGATATCTTGGGGCGAACCTTCTTGAGGACCCGCTCGGAAGTTTCCGGATCGTAGCCGATCTGGGGTTTACCCGGAATGTTCGGGCACGATAGATTGACCTCGATGAGATCCGGCCGGGCTGCATTGATCGTTTCCGCGATCACCGGAAAATCGTCTTCAGTGAGTCCGGCCACACTGGCTATCACGGGCTTCCCAAACCGTCTGAGGTGAGGGATCAACTCGGCGTACGCTCGATAACCGAGGTTCGGAAGTCCCATCGAATTGATCGATCCTCCGGGAAATCCGTAATACCGCGGCGAAGGGTTGCCTTGGCGCGGCTCAATCGTCATCGACTTCGTGACGATCGCTCCCGCACCGGATTTTCCCAGCGCCTCGAGTTCGTCCCGTGTGACACAGAGCGCTCCCGACGCATTCATGAAACAACTGGAGAACCTCACGCCGGCGATCGTTGTGGACAGGTCGATCACGGAGTTACCAGTTCAGTCATACGTTCAGTGCGCGAAACCAGCCGGCCGTCTCGCATGGTCCACACATAGTCGGCGGCTTGCGCGGCTTGCACGCTGTGTGTAACCAGCAGCACCGTCTGCCCTCCGGATATCGCAAGTTCACGAATAAGCGCCATAATACCAACTCCTTGGTGAGAATCGATATTGCCAGTCGGCTCATCCGCCAGAAGGAGACGGGGGCCATGTACCAAGGCCCGTGCTATCGCGATTCTTTGTTGCTCTCCACCGGATAATTCAGCCGGTCGGTGTCGGCGGCGATGACTCATCCCGACTTTGTCCAACATGTCATTCACCCGGTTTGCCGTCTCCCGTCCGTTGTCCCCGCGCAACATCAAAGGCAGCGCAATGTTCTCCTCAGCCGTCAAACCATGAACCAAATGGAATGCTTGGAACACAATTCCGATCGTTTCGCGCCTGATCTTCGTCCATTCGGAGCTGGTCAGGTTTTGGGTGGATCGTCCCTCCAGCCGGATCTCTCCCGACGTCGGCAGGTCCAAACCCGCAACGAGGTTCAGGAGAGTACTTTTCCCGCAGCCACTTGGGCCCACGAAGGCGCAAAATTCGCCGGGCTTCACCTCTAAATTTACATCGCGCAAAGCGGTCACAACGGCCGCTCCGCGCGAATAGGTTTTCGACAATTGTTTCAATGTCACCATCAGCGGCCCGCTCTACGACGATCGATGGTCCGATACCCGATAAGTCTCATTCGTATAGCATAATAAATCGGAGGCGGACAACCTTGACACCGGCAGGCGCTTCGCCATAAAGAGATTGTGGGCAAACGAAATCAAAGGCTGTCGATGACCGATCATGTCTTAGCAGCGGCACCGCGTCTCGTGCGTCGGGCGATCCGGTTTTTTCTACCCAATCATTGCACCAATTGCCACTCGCTGCTGACGGATGACCCCAACCCCCATTTTTGCTCTGACTGCTGGAGCACGATTGCGCTCATGTCCGAGGCTCGATGCACCCGTTGCGACCATCCCTTCCCTTCTTCCATTGCCACGACCTACAGCCCTCATCATGTCTGCCAATCCTGCGCTGAACGTCCGCCTGCGTACACGAGGGCCTGGACTTTGTACCCTTATATGCCTCCGCTGCAGCATGCCATCCGCCTCTTCAAATACCAGGGTAAAGTGTCACTGGCGGCGCCGCTTGCCGCCCTCATGATCGCCCGACTTCCTCCTCTCAATTCCGTTGATGTGATCATGCCGGTGCCCTTGCACCTAGAGAGACTCCGTCAACGAGAATTCAATCAATCTCTGCTGCTAGCCGATCACATCGGGCGTCGCATCGATATTCCCGTGGCCTACACTAATTTGGTTCGAACCGCCCCTACGCCGGCTCAGACCACATTGTCACGTAAGAGCCGCCATAACAATCTCCGTCGAGCATTTGCCGTCCGGCGCCCCGATGCGATCATCAATAAGCGTATCCTTTTGATCGACGACGTTTTCACGACCGGCGCCACTGTGAATGAATGCGCAAAAGCCCTACGCAAGGCCGGGTCCGGCGACGTCTTCGCCATAACGTTAAGCCGAACGGTGGGTACCGATATCATCCCGGACCGAATCCTGGCTCAGCGCCCGTATCCTTTTTGAGATAGTGGGAGGGTACCTCCATGCCGATTTACGAATACTTGTGTGAGGAATGCCACCGCCGAAGCTCGTTCCTGGTCATGAACCCCCGTCATCCTGGTTCGATTGTCTGTCGGCACTGTGGCAGCTCGAACCTGGAGCGTCTCCTGTCCCGATTCGCCGTTCCCACGTCGGAGGAATCCAGACTTGAATCACTCGCAGACCCTGCCAACTTGGGCGGACTTGATGAGTCTGATCCTCGGAGTGTCGCTCGTCTCATGAAAAAAATGGGTGAAGAGATGGGGGAAGACGTGAGCGATGTGGAAGCCATGTTGGATCAATCCGGCGATGATGCAGGATCAATAGAACATAGCGACAGTTTCTGACCTAGACTGTCATGTATTTTCGCTTGACATTCTTATGGCGCTCTCTACAATGGCACCTTGTAGTAGGGGTGGTATGAATATTTCTCGCTCTAGTGGCAGGTGGAGTGATGAGCAGAGCCCCGAAGACCGAACTCATGACCGCGACGGAAACCTGTCAGTATCTCAAAATCACCCAACGTACCCTCTATCGCTATCTCCGAAGTCGGCAGATTCCCGCCTTCAAGCTGGGAAAGGAATGGCGATTTGTACGGTCGGATCTCGAGCAATGGATTCGCGGACGAACCAGAGCCGCGGTGAATTCCTAAACAAAGGACGCCGAGATGTTTGCGGGTGAATACCTTTGCAAGGTGGATGAGAAAGGGCGGTTCATCGTCCCCTCACCGATCCGCGAACAAATCGAGGCGGACGGTCAGACGGTGATGTTTCTGAAAGGCCCGGAACAGTCCTTGTTGATTTACTCTACGAAAGAATGGGACAAGGTCCTCGAACGGACCAGGACGTCTCTGGACGAAGATCAGAGTCGCCTGTTTATGCACTTCGTCGTGTCCGAGGCCGGCTCATCGGACATCGATAAAACCGGACGGATCCTGATTCCTGGTCGCTTGCGAAAGCTCGTGCCGGTGGATGAAGATCAAGAAATCATTCTCGTCGGCCTTTACCACCGCATGGAAATTTGGAACCCGAGCGAATGGCGTCGGTATCTTGCCAGAACTGAGGATCGCTTTGAGCAGAATATGGCAAAGATTGTGAATCTGCTTTAGTTCGCCTTCATGCCACCTGACCGACGGCGACACCATTTTCGTCTTTCAGGATTCCGTCTTCCCGCAATGTCTCGCCGGGGCGATCCGATCTGCTTTTCCACAACAGAACAATTGCGACAGATCGATGGAACGGCCGTGTCGCCGAAATCCGGCTTTTTGAACTCGCAGACCGCTGTTGAGACAATATTGCATCCCCCGGTCGTCACAGCAGATGCCTTCTGCGTCACATTACCCGTCCCTCCCAGCATCAATCATCAATATGCGACGGTCAATGGACGCCGTTTGCTATCTTCTGCCGGACGTGCATATAAGGCATACGTCGGCCAACAAGTATGGTTGGCACTGGCCCAGTCCCCCGTCAGATTGTCTTTGCGGGAACGGTTCCAGTCCGGACCGCTTGCGCTCTCCATCCGTTTCTTTTTTGCGTCCGCCTTACGACGTGACCTCGATGGCGGTCTTAAAATCGCCCAAGATGCAATTTGCGAA
>CAYXKP010000187.1:0-8098 GCA_964465695.1 uncultured Nitrospira sp. | reverse complement strand
GCCCTATTATGACGCCCTGCTGGCCAAATTGACGGTCAGGGGCCGCACGTGGGAAGAAACCGTCAGCCGTATGCGACGCTCTCTCGAAGAGTACGTGCTCCGCGGAGTGAAAACCACGATTCCCTTCATGGAGGCCATCATGCAGGAGCCGGATTTTATCGCCGGCCGCTTCGACACGTCGTATCTTGACACCCATCCTGAGTTGTATTCATACCACGAGTTTGAACAGCCGGAAGATCTCGTGCTGGCGCTGTCGGCCGCCATCGCCGCCTACGAAGGACTCTAATTCAAACAAACCTTCTGTTTCCCAAAGAGACGCACTGAATACCATGGCGAAAAGACGACCCTCGACGAAGAAACCGCAGAAGAAGACCGGATCGACCGTTCCGGCGATCAAAACTTCAAAAAGCGCCGCGTCCCATCCCCGCGAATTCACGATCACGCCGGCCCCCGGCAAGCCGGTCCTGATCACCGACGTGGCGCTACGAGACGGTCATCAGTCGCTATTGGCAACCCGCATGCGCACCGAAGACATGCTGCCCATCGCACAAAAACTCGATGCCGTCGGGTATTGGTCGCTGGAAGTCTGGGGCGGCGCCACGTTCGACACCTGCTTGCGCTTCTTAAAGGAGGACCCTTGGGAACGGCTGAGGGCCCTGCGGGCCGCCATGCCAAACACCAAGCTTCAAATGCTGTTGCGCGGACAAAACCTGGTCGGCTACCGCCATTACGCCGACGATGTGGTGGAACGGTTCATCGAGCGTTCGGCCACGAACGGCATTGATGTCTTCCGCATCTTCGACGCCCTGAACGACGTGCGGAATCTCGACCGGGCCGTGAGCGAAGTGAAAGCCTGCGGCAAACATGCCGAAGCCACCATCTGTTATACCGTCAGCCCGGTCCATAGCATCGACCGATTTGTGGACCTGGCCAAGAAGTTGGAAGATCTGGGGACGGATACAATTTGCATTAAAGACATGGCCGGACTCTTGGCTCCGCTCGATGCCTATCATCTGGTGCGCCGGCTGAAGGCCGCCGTCAAGGTCCCGCTTCATCTCCACTCGCATTACACCTCCGGCATGGCGTCCATGGCGTCGTTGATGGCGATTCTCGGAGGCCTCGACATGCTGGATACCTCGATATCTCCGCTGGCGGGAGGAACCTCCCACCCGGCCACGGAAACGCTGATCGCTTCGCTTCAGAATACGCCCTACGATACGGGACTTGAGCTTGCCTCCTTCCAGCCGATCACCGAACACTTCCGAACGGTACGCCGTAAATACCGCCAGTTCGAGAGTGACTTTACCGGTGTGGATGCGGAGATCCTCATGTCGCAGATTCCGGGAGGCATGCTGTCGAACCTGGCGGCTCAGCTGTCGGAGCAAAATGCCCTCGACCGGATGAAGGAGGTCCTGGACGAGGTCCCGCGTGTACGAAAAGAAATGGGCTATCCCCCGCTCGTCACCCCGACGAGCCAAATCGTCGGAACACAAGCGACACTCAATGTGCTCACGGGTGAGCGATACAAGGTCATCACCACCGAAACCAAAAACTATTTCTTGGGATTGTACGGCCGTGCCCCCGGACAGGTCGACCTCGACGTGATGGCCCGAGCGACCGGCGATGAAACGCCGATCAAAACCAGGCCGGCCGATCGACTGGAGCCGGAATTGGATGAGGCGAAAAAAGAGCTTCCGGATTCGGCTCAGACGATCGAGGACCAGCTGTCGTTCGTGCTGTTTCCGAACATCGCACGAGAGTTTTTCGAAGCCCGCGAGAAGGGCGATTTAACTCCCGAGCCGCTCGAATTGGGCTCGGCGAAAGGGCCCGCCACCGCTCATGAACTGCACCTGGCTCCCGTGGAATTCAATGTGACGGTGCATGGTGAGACCTATCATGTCAAGGTTTCGGGCTCCGGCCGAAAGATCGACGGACGCAAGCCCTACTACATTCGTGTCAATGATAAGCTCGAAGAAGTGTCGCTGGAACCCATTCAGGAAGTGCTCGCCGGTGTCCCCGAGTCTCAAGAGACTCAGTCGGGAGGAAAACCAAAACGTCCGAAGCCTTCGAAACCGGGTGATGTGGCTCCGCCCATGCCGGGCCGAGTGGTGAAAATTCTGGTTGCGGTCGACGATCGCGTCAAGGCAGGCGATCCTCTGTTGATCATCGAAGCGATGAAGATGGAAAGTCGGGTGCCCGCGCCGATCGATGGAAAAGTCGCCATGATCTTGGCTGCCGAGGGTGACAATGTGAAGACGGATGAAACGGTCATTCAACTGGAGTAACTCCAGCACCACCTCTTGCTCACGCCCATGCGGTCCTCGGCATCTGGTACCGCTCATCCTCGGTCTTGCATCGTACCTCATGACCGCCTGCGCTCCCGCCCCACAAATCCCCCCCTATTTTGAAACCTTGGAACGTACTCCGATAGAACGCATTCCGATCAAAACCATTCTCGTCCATGGTCAACGGATCGCGTATCTCGATGTCGGCACCGGCCCACCGGTCATCTTGATCCACGGCTTTGGCGGATCCATGTGGCAGTGGGAACATCAACAACATGCCTTGTCTCAACATTTCCGTACCCTGACGCTCGACCTACCTGGTTCCGGATTGTCCGACAAACCGGACATTGAGTACTTGCCGGATCAGATGCTGAACTTCTGTATCGGATTCATGGACGCCCTCCAGATTCCTCGCGCTACCCTGGTCGGCAATTCCATGGGTGCCGGGTTGGCCATCGGCATGACATTGACTCATCCGACCCGTGTCGACAAACTCGTGCTCATCGGCGGATTACCGTCTCATGTCATGGCCAAGCTCACCAGCCGGTCGTTCCGACAAGCCCTGGAATCCCGAGCCCCTTCCTGGCTGGTCTCCTTCGGCAACTGGCTGTTCGGCGGACTGGTCACCGAGTCAGTCCTGAAGGAGATCGTCCACAACCACAACCTCCTCACGCCGGACGTCATCGAACGGTCCAACCATAATCGCCGACGCCCCGGCATCATCAAACCCATCATGGCCGTGAGAAACGCCCTCCCCTCCTGGGAAGCCGATTTCGCTCCACGCCTCACCTCTATCACACATCCGACCATGATCATTTGGGGCGAACGTGATCGGGTATTCCCCGTGGCCGTAGGTGAGGAACTTCACCATAGAATTCGGGGATCAACGCTCGTCAGAATTCCAGACGCCGGTCATATGCCGCAATGGGAACGGCCGGACTTGGTTAACTCCTCGCTGATCGCGTATATTCATTCATCACCCTGAACGAATAGCACGAGTGAGTCTCTCACTCATCATCTTCAGAAAGGAGCATATGATGCGTACCAACTATTCTGCTTCCATCGGCGCCCTGTGCCTGGCGCTTGGGCTCATCGGATGTCAGGCGATGGGAGGACCGGGCAGCTCCGGCTTTTCCTATAAGAATATGCCGGTGGCCGACGGCAGCGCAGTTGCAGGTGAAGGCAACAAGGTACTGTTCAAAGGTAACCCGCTGGCGCTCGCAGGCAACGGAGTAAGAGTCGGAGACACGCTGCGCGACGTGAAGGTGGCACAGAACGATTTATCTCTCGTGAATATCGCGGAGACCAAAGGCGCGGGAAAAGTTCGCATCATCAGTGTGGTCCCTTCGCTGGATACCCCCGTCTGCGAACAGCAAACCCATCTTTTGAGCGAACGGAATAAGGGTCTCGACAAGGTGGTGGAACTCATCACCGTGAGTGTCGACACGCCCTTTGCCCAGAAACGGTTTGCCGAGGAAGCCAAAATCGCCAACGTCACCTTCTTATCCGATTATCGGGGAGGGGAGTTCGGGAAGACTCATGGCCTTTTCTTGGAAGGACCGCACCTGTTGACGAGAGCGGTCATGGTCGTCGACAAGGCGAACACGATTCGGTATCTTCAGATCACTCCGGAGCTGACCCAACTGCCCGACATGGAAGAAGCTCTCCAGTTCGCTCGCCGGCTGATGACGGAGAGCTGAAATAAAGATCAGGCTCAGGTTGAGGATAGGGGATATCCTTGACCTCAGCCTCGGCTTCCTGGCATTCATGGCTCACTACGATCTATTGGTCATCGGCACCGGACCGGCCGGCCAAAAGGCCGCTATTCAGGCGGCCAAACTCAACAAGAAGGTCGGGATCATCGAGCGAAAGACGGTCGTCGGCGGGGTCTGCATCAACACCGGGACCATTCCAAGCAAATCCCTCCGCGAAGCCGTGCTGTATCTCTCGGGATTTCGCCAGCGCAACATCTATGGAAGCGGGTACCGATTAAAAAAGAAGATCACGATCGAAGACCTTGCCTTCCGCGCGAACCACGTCATCAAGCACGAGATCGAGATCGTGCAGAATCAGATGGCCCGGAATCAGGTCGATATGTTTTTCGGTTCAGCCGGCTTCCTCGATCCGCATCGTGTGCGCATTCAACGGGGCCACGAAACATTGGAATTGACGGCGGACTTCATCGTCATTGCCGTCGGGACAGAGCCTGCCAGACCTCTCGACGTTCCCTTCGACGACAAGACGATCATCGATACGGACGGTCTTCTGACTCTGAAACGCATCCCGAACTCCATCGTCATCGCCGGAGGCGGTGTGATCGGTACGGAATATGCCTCGATCCTTGCCGCGTTGGGGATCCCCGTCACCCTCATTGATAAACGGCCGCGGCTGCTCGAGTTCGTGGACACTGAGATCATTGAAACACTCCAACAACGTATGCAGGACCTCGGCGTCACGCTGTATCACGATGAAGAGGTCCTCGCGATCAAGAAAGACTGGACCAAGTCCATCCACGTGTCCCTGCGCCACAACCGCCCGATTCAGGCTTCCACATTGATGTATGCGATCGGGCGCATCGGAGCCACGCAATCGCTGAATCTCCAAGCCATTGCCCTCAAGCCGGATGAACGAGGACGTTTGACCGTCAACGAACATTTCCAGACCGCGATTCCTCACATTTATGCAGCCGGTGATGTCATCGGCTTTCCAGCCCTCGCATCGACGTCGATGCAACAGGGCCGACATGCAGCCTGTCATGCCTTCGGCTATCCGGATCGGACCGACATCTCGCTCCTTCCCTACGGAATATACGCCATTCCCGAGATTTCCATGGTCGGACGCAACGAGGAAGAATTGACTCAGGCGGACGTTCCCTATGGCGTCGGCATCGCGCGCTATAAAGAAATCGCCCGGGGACAGCTGATCGGCGATGACACGGGCATGCTCAAATTGCTGTTTCACCGACACACCAGGCATTTGCTCGGTGTTCATGCCATCGGCGAAGGAGCCACGGAGCTGATCCACATCGGCCAGGCGGTCATGGCCTTTCATGGGAAGATCGATTACTTTATCGATACGGTCTTCAACTACCCGACGTTGGCGGAATGTTACAAGGTCGCCGCCCTCGACGGTATGAACCGGATGCCGAGGCCCTGGATTCCGTATCTCTAAGCTCGTGGTACGTCCTTCGTGAAGCGTATCTCGTTAGAAGGGCAGGCGTTTGCGAAATACGCTTCACTTTCACGAAATACGTTTTTTCGTTTAGGAGGTCCCATGTCATTCACAAACCACCTGCGCAAACTCGCTACGTCGATTTGGAATGCCCAACTGACCCATCCCTTTGTCGTGGCTCTCGGCCGCGGGGCATTGCCGGAACAAAAATTCAAGTATTACATCTTGCAGGATGCCCGATTCCTCGGCGATCTGGCGCGCGTGTTTTCCGCCGCCGCACTGAAAGCTCCGGATTCGGAATCAGCCTTGCGGTTCAACAAGCTGGCGGAAGAGACCGTCGTCGTCGAGCGGAGCCTGCATGAGAGTTATGGAAAGAAATGGGCGTTGACGGCGAAACAGATGACCTCCGTGCCGATGGCACCGACGAACTATGCCTACACCAGACACATGCTGGCCGTGGCAGCCTCGGGAACGGCCGCAGAGATCACCGTCGTCGCCCTTCCCTGCGCCTGGGTCTACTGTGTCGTCGGACAACATTTACTGCGGAAAGGCCCGCCTGCCAAGAATCATCCGTACCGCGATTGGCTCATGCTGTACTCATCGCCGGAATTCGCCGAAGTGCAACTGTGGATGCGGAAGAAGGTCGATCAATGGGCCAAGACCGCCGGTAAAGAAGAACTCCGACGGATGGAAGACTCCTTTATCATCAGTTCACGGTATGAATGGATGTTCTGGGAGATGGCGTGGAATGAAGAACAGTGGCCGGTATAGAAAATGGACGGAGCCATGATGCTGGGATTGACGGCCGGAACACTGACCACGGTCGCCTTTATTCCCCAACTCACGAAGGCGTGGACATCGAAATCAACCGGGGATCTGTCGTGGGGAATGGTGCTTACGTTTACTACGGGCGTGCTGTTGTGGCTGATCTACGGAATCTGGATTGAGTCGCTGCCTGTCATACTGGCGAATGCAGTGACCCTTCTTCTCCAGCTCGGCATCGTCACGATGAAAATTAAATACGGTTAAAGCGGGAGACTCCAAGCCACCGAACAATCCTACGCGAGATAACAAGCACCGAGATCTAAGTCCCGTCCTAGCACCGTAGGAAATCGTCATCACCGCTCTTCTTATCCGTTCCGATTTGTTATCGACACAAGCATATGATGTTCGCTATGACTTCTGCCTCGCCTTGGCCAATGCCAGTGCCATGGCGCCGATCGGTTGAGGCGCCCGCCCCACCTGTCCGGATGCCGATGGCCCGCGAGGGCGCGAGTTACGTGCGGTTTCGCTTCCGGATTGTGCCGCACCGGATGAACGGTTCGCCGCATCTTCCAGCCGCATGGTCAGTGCAATACGCAGGCGCTTCAGATCGACATTGATGACCTTCACCTTGACCACCTGCCCCGGCTTGACTATCTCATGTGGATCTTTGACGAATTTATCGGCCAGCGCGGACACGTGCACGAGGCCGTCCTGATGCACTCCGATATCGACGAAGGCGCCGAACGCCGCGACATTCGTGACCACGCCCTCCAATACCATGCCGGGCTGCACATCGCTCAATGACTCGACCCCGTCGCGGAAGGTCGCCGTCTTGAATTTTGGGCGTGGATCGCGTCCCGGTTTTTCCAGCTCCGTTAAAATGTCGCGTACCGTCGGTAGACCAAATTTCTCGTCGGTAAAGTCAGCCGGCGACAACTCTTTTAAAACCACCGGTCGACGCATCACATCAGTGATCCCCGTTCCTAACCGCGCCAGAATACGTTCGACCACAGGATAGGCTTCGGGGTGTACAGCGGACCGATCCAGGGGATTGTCACCGTCTGGAATCCGAAGAAAGCCCGCGGCCTGTTCGAACGTTTTGTCGCCAAGCCGCGCCACATTGCGAATTGCGTTCCGGTTTAGGAAGGGCCCGTTCGCATTTCGGTACTCCACAATATTCCTGGCCAGCGCCTTGTTGAGGCCCGAGACCCGCTCCAGGAGTGGCGCCGATGCCGTATTGACGTTCACCCCGACAGCGTTCACACAATCTTCAACCGTGGCATCGAGTGATCGGGCCAAGGCTCGCTGATCGACATCATGCTGATACTGTCCGACACCGATTGCCTTCGGCTCAATCTTCACCAGCTCAGCCAGCGGATCCTGGACCCGGCGGGCGATGGACACCGCCCCCCGTAAGCTGACATCCAACTCGGGAAACTCGGCCGCGGCAAAGGCCGACGCGGAATATACCGAAGCTCCTGCTTCACTCACCACGATTTTTGCCGGCTTGTGATCGGGCCGTTGAGTCGTGATCAATTTAATGACCTCACTCGCCAGCTTGTCTGTCTCTCGGCTCGCCGTTCCGTTGCCGATAGCAATCAAGTCCACGCCATGGCAACTGACCAGGCGCGTCAGTATCTGCACGGCCTCCTGCCATTCATTACGAGGCTGGTGCGGGTAAATCGTCGCTGTATCCAGTAGTTTTCCCGTTGCGTCGACGACGGCCACTTTGCAACCGGTGCGAATGCCGGGATCCAGCCCGAGGATGACCTTGGGGCCGGCCGGTGCCGCCAGCAACAACTCATGGAGATTCCGCGCGAAAATTTTGATTGCTTCGGCCTCGGCTGCTTCGCGCAATTGTACGAACAGTTCGGTGC
>CAYXKP010000186.1:0-8150 GCA_964465695.1 uncultured Nitrospira sp. | reverse complement strand
ACGTGATATTTTTCAGGCTGAGGGTCGCACTTTCACTTTGAGACGTACCTCAGCTCCCAAGCGGGCGATAAGATCGATCAGTGCGTCCGTGGCTAGGCAGCCGATTTCTTGACCCGGAGCTCGGCGCGGTGACCTGTGGCGGCGAGGACTCGGATGAGCACATCGGTGGATACACCACGAGTGTTGCCGTTTGCAATGGCCGTGACGCGAGTTCTCGATGTGCCTGCGCGCTTGGCGATGTCGGCATGAGTGAACCGTCCGGATTGGATGATTTTGGCAAGTGACACAGTGAGGTCCGAGCGAAATTCCATTTCAGCCGTGTCGCTGGCAGATAGACCGAGTGCTCGACCCAACTCGTCGGCGGTGCGAACCTTGACCAATTTGCGAGACTTAGACGTTGTCATGCAACACCTCGGTTAATCGTTGACGACCAAGAGTCAATTCTTGGGCCGGTGTCTTCTGTGTCTTTTTCTGAAATGCGTGGAACACCACAATCGCCTCAGGCAATTTGACAAAATAGAAGACCCGTATTGCCGCGGTCTTGCCTCTGACCCTTAACTCATGAGCTCCTGCTGCTACAGTCGGCATGGGTCTACTGAGGGAGGTCCCAGGCTGATGCCTTTCTGCAGATCGCGTAACGCTTCCCCAATTTGCTTCCGAATGTCCGGCTCTTCCCCTCGGATGAAGATCTATGCTTTAGGGTGAAAGAGAACCGGCTTCACGTTGGCTAGTATGTCCTAAATATAGGACATATGCAATGGCATAAGAAACGAAGACGCATATGCGTAGACCGCCGCTCGTGCAGAAGCGGTCGGGTTAGCTCAGAACAGAAGAGGGCATAACGTATCGCTGATTTCGCGTGCGTGCCGCAATGCGCGATTCCGCCGAAGTCCAGCCGGCATTGAACGGATGGCCGGGGCTGTCGGGATCGATGATTACCGGGACGTGGTCCGGGGGTAACGGTCTTCCCTTCCAGGTCTGGGAATCGATGTCTGAGCCTGGTGGAACCCTGCGATCTCTCTCACCGAAATGATTGGGTCAGATGCAGGATCGCGATGGACAGCGCATGTTCGAGAGCGGCGTGCATCGCCGGTTGCATTTCGTAGTCGCTCTCGTAGTCGCCCCATTCGCCGGATTGGGGAACTGCCGTGGTGGCGACGATGTTGTGGTACAGTACTTCGCCGCTTTCCACCGAGATAATTTTGCTCGATACGATAAACGGCGGCATCCTCCCGTACAAGCGTGCGAGCATCCGTTCCCTCAGGGTCGGGCCTTCGATCCGGAACAGGATCATGCTGTCCGCGCCAAGCCACCTGCCGATCCGTACCGCACTGTCATCTCTGACTCGTCCTGAGAGCTGCCATCGCTGTTCATCCGTCAATTGGCCGATGTCGTGCCGTTCGACGATCTTGATCCACGATCGCTGTGTTTTGAGCTGAAATGTGGCCTGCTCAAGCCTGCCGTACCCGTACAGCAGTTCCTGCTCGGACGTGCGGGGATACCATACGGCTAAGCGGCGGACGTCTTGCGGCACGCGTTCACTCATCATGGCCGGGGCGATTGAAGATTGACTGAGAACTGCATGAGGCGTGGGACGACATCCTGTTTGTGACCCAAGACTGATCAGCGCGACAGTGGCAGCGAGGAAGATCGACCGCTGCGCGCGAGATCCGGTGAGACGCGGGCGCTGTGCCTTAAGATAAGCACCAGTCCGATCACACATACGAAGAATCCTGGGCGATGTACGTGTACCGTCGGAGGGTGATCATAACAGCACATGACGGTACACTTACTGGGATGAACCCTAGCGAACCATGCCAGATCTGTGAGCCATGGAACCTGAACATGAGGTAACAAAGGGGCGGGAGTCTTTGTCTGTACGTGCGTCTCCGGCGTTTCGTCGCTCCCTCCGCCTAGCCACAAGGGAAGAAGGTAGGGAGACCCGTCGAGAACCATCCGATGTAGGAGTGCCCGCACCGGCCTGTCGCTCACCGCTCTTTTCTCGTACGCGCCGCGATTCGTGATTCCGCGGAAGTCCAACCGGCATCGAAGGGATGGCCGACGCTGTCAAGGTCAATGACCAGCGGAGCATGATCAGAGGGGAGAGGTTTTCCCTTCCGTGCCTCGCGGTCGATTTCAGACCAGACCACGCGGCCTTTCAACGGCGCCGTCACGAGCAGATGGTCGATGCGCATGCCGATGTTTTTGTGAAAATTGCCGGCGCGGTAGTCCCACCACGTGTACCGACCCGGTTCAGGATGATGCAATCGGTAGGCGTCGACAAATCCCGCACTTGCCAGCCGCGCGTACGCCTGCCGCTCGCGCTCGGAGACGTGTGTGCCGCCATGGCAGGCTTGAGGATCCCACACATCGATATCCTCGGGCGCCACATTGAAATCACCGCCGATGACGGCCGGTGTCTCTGAGGCGATGGTCTCTGTAATCCAGCGAGCCAACTTGTCGAACCACACGAGCTTCGCTTCATAAAACGGCGAATCGACCTGCCGGCCGTTCGGCGCATATACGCAGATGATCCGCAGGCCGGCACATTCGGCCGCGAGCATCCTTGCCTCGGCCAATGGTTCGTCGTCACCGGTATCAGAGGCCCGCGCCGTCCGTAACGGCTCTCCAAAATTCGCCATCACGCCGCCGATGCCGCACCGACTCGCGATGGCCACGCCGTTCCATCGGCCCTCGCCATGGTGCACCAGTTCGTATCCGGCCTGCGTAAATGTTGCGATAGGCGCGTCCGCGTCCGCCAGCTTAGTTTCCTGCAGCAGCAGCACGTCCGGCTTTGCCCGATCCAGCCACCACAGGACCTTGTCCAGGCGAGCCTTCAACGAGTTCACATTCCAGGTGGCAATCCGCATCCCAGTAGATTATCCCATCTGGGAGGAGGCTTGGAGAGAAAAACCAGTGATATCGGCTTTTTTTTGGAGCCTGCTCGCAGCAAAAACTTTAAGAGGGCAACGTCTGCGGGGGTTACAAAAAGAGCCCGATGATCACATGAACGTCGGGCTCTTCAGGTCTTGGCATACGGCGGGCAAGTTCCCATGGAGACAGTCGAAAGCTCATCCACTGGTCACTTGCGTGGCAGTAATGAATGAGCCGTGGTTGCGCGAGGTGTGGCATGCACCTCCGCCTGCTGGTGCTCGAATCTCCCGTCTCAGTCAATCAGCCGGGCTGTTATCAGTACCTGTTGATGCCAAGCATGTTTGTCAGCATCGCAATGACCGCAACCAAAACGCCCATACCGATGACTCCATAGAGCATCAACTTTATGTGATCCATGTCCCTCCTCCTCCTTACGGTAAAAGTCCGCTAGAACTCGTTTCTAGATCATACCTGTCAGCGTAACAAAACCTCAGCATTTTTGATAGCCACCTTGGCATCCATCCGGATACACGCCGCTATTTTTTCTTTCCCATCGTTTCTTGTAGGAGCGATTTCCATTCGTCCCGGTTGACGGCCGGCATCGTCGTGATCTGGATGTGTCCTATCGAGGCGTTCAACACGGCCGCTTTCATGGCCGTCTTGTTGTCGGGAAAGTCCCAGATCGCCACAACATCGTATTCACCGAGGCAATAATAGGCTTGGACCAGCTTGCCGCCGAGCGCTTGGGCGTTCTTCTTGACCCTCTCGGCGCGCTCCACGCCTTGGTCCTTCATGGTTTGAAGACCTTGCTGGCTGAATTTCACGAGACTCACGTAGGTCGGCATGGCAGCCTCCTTGGTGGGGTGGACACATGAGGATTATTGGATGTTCTAAATCTTAGGCTCCTTTGGTGGGCGGAAACAAGAGTGAGTTTGCCATTGAAGGGGAATGGCTCAAAGCGAGTACCGTATCACTGAATATGCCGGAAGGAATTGCCACGAGCGTAAAGAGGCGCGTCTGGAAGGAGTCAGCCGTCCTTTTCGCACAAGTCGATGGCCGTATCGACTTCCAGCGCAAAGCGGCCTCGACCCCGCTGCACCAGTCTCACCTCGGGGCATTTCTGCTCCAACCGCCGGCGAAGGAGAATCAGCCGCGTTTCCAGGTTGTCCTTGATCTCCGGCAAGCCCAGCCAACTATCCATCCGCAGTTCTCGATTCGTGAATTCGATTCGGTTCTCCTCCCGGTACCGTTTCAACAAGCGCCACAGGATCCTGGCCGGCACGTTGCGGATGAGGTAGTCCCCATCCACGAAGATGCAATCGTCTTTGTGGAAATAGCTGAATCGGCGTAGGGATGTCAGGTTGGGCATGGAGGGTGCCGGCGCAGGTCCAACTCGGTCCGTCTGCGACTCGTCCTGGTCGCGGCTGAGTTGGTCGATCGCTGTGGCGAGATGGTGCCCGACGATGGACAGCAACGTGTCCATGCGTGGATGAAAGGCAAGCGGATCCTTGCTCTCAACGGCCAGCACGCCGACCAAGCGCCGGCGCGTCGCCAACGGCACCGCGATTTGGCTGGCTGCGTCCGGTAGACCTGGAAGGGGGATCGCGCGTTCGACGGCTTCCGTCTTTCCCATGGATTCGGTGCGGTCACGCACCGCGCGCGCGTAACGCAAGCTGTGGTCCATGGCGGACAAACGCAATGTCCGCTGGGCACGCGCCACCATGCCGATCAGCCCCTCACCCATGCCGATCTCCGACCCGACACCGTTCTCCGGATAGCCGCGGCTGGCGATGGTCAGCAGCTTGGCGTTCCGGTCATCCGCAACAAGGATCATCGAATGGCGGAAACCAAGGAGGTCATCAAGCAGCTGGAGCGCTCCCTGCAACGCCTCATCCAACGTCTGCACCTGGTTCAGCCGTTCGGTGATCAAGCGAAGCGACACCAAGTCGGGGTCGATGAAGAGTTCGGAGGGACGTTCGGATGGCGGTGGAACAGGCTGCCGCGTGAAACCGGCCAAGCGTTCGACGCCGAGCACCTCGTACACGTCGGCGGCGAGCAGGCGAAATACCTGCGTCATGCCCGAGTAGGAGGCGACCACCTGGAGTTGAAGCGACATGGAATCGAACAAGGTTCCGGTTTCTTCGGAATGGTCATACCGGAGTCGGAGTCGATACGCGTGCAATGTTCGTGGGTCCAACACGACGATAGAAGCAAACGGATTCTCGCGGATGTTGCGATGAGTCTTGTTGAAGAATTGAAACGAGATCGCGACGTGCCTGGCATCCACATAATGAACTTGGCTGATAAAGGTAATGTTGGGCGTGCCGTCGTTCGCGCACGTGCTCAAGGCCGCGGGGACCATGCCCTGAAAACACGCCCACAGATCTTCGATCGGCACCTGGCTCACAATCCGACCCTCCGGCCTGCGCCGGGTCCGGGTGTTTGATCAAAGACATCAGTGACGGCAATTTCCACGGCGACGGTCGGTTCGACAATCCACGCTTCGGCCGATGCGGAGGATACGCCGACGGCGACCAGTTCGGCCGTGAAGCCCTGATGCCAGAGCCGGCTCAGCTCCCGCTGGGCCGGCGTCACCGGCTTGATGCTTCGGACCAGCCCCTTCAATTGGCACGTAATATGGTCGGTCGGTCTGGTGCAAGTGACCGCGATCATGCCGTTGCCGCGGAGGTTGTCGAGCGTTTTGCCGGCGAATGTCTCGGAGAGAAACAGCGTCAGGCCGACGCGGTCCGCTGCGACATGAATCCCCCATGCGCGCGTGCATTCCGGCATGAGCGCCCCATCCCGCGTGCCGACCATGACCGAGACGCCCGTTCGAAGAAGAGTGACGATCCAGTCCGGAATCATGCAAAAGAGGAAACCGTTAGGAAAGATTTAGGCGAGATTAGCATAGTTTTAGGAACCGTGTCGCGAACCGGCGTGATAGTGTTTCGCTCGCCACGCACGAAATCAATACGCTCGAAACGAGCGACACACACAGGAGGGATCATGCGATACGCGTTATACGGTTCGATGGCGTTCCTATACATGGCGGTCGGGTCACTGTCGGCTTGGGCAGGCGACCATCAAAGCGCCGCAGCGCTGCGCGGAGGGGATGGATCGGTGGTGTTCGTAGCCCACGACTACAGCTTCAGCGGCCCTGACCGTCTTACTGCCGGTCTCACGACCGTGCGGATCGTGAATGAAGGGCGAGACCTTCACCACATTCAGTTTTTGAAGCTGCTGCAGGGAAAATCGGCGTCTGATTTTCGGGCGGCCATCGCAGCCGATCCGCATCATCTGCCTGATTGGGTGCAGTATGCCGGTGGACCGAACGCGCACGGGGAAAGCCATGCGGCATCGGCCACGGTGAACCTGACTGAAGGAGACTACGTGCTCGTCTGCTGGATTCCGGATAAAAACGGTGTGCCTCATGTGGCGCTGGGGATGCAGAAGGCGTTGTCCGTGCGGGGAGGAAAGCCGGTGAGAATTTCACAGCCGAAACCGTCGATAACCATCACGCAAGTGGATTATCAATTCATTCTCTCACAGCGAGTGGAGTCCGGTCTTCACACCATCGAAGTCGTGAATCACGGGACCCAACCTCATGAGGTCGTGGTGGTCAGGCTGGCCCCCGGAGCCACGATTCAGGATGCCATCGCTTCGTTCGAGCCGGGCGCGGCGGGTCCCCCTCGTGGCGAATTAGTGAGTGGAGTGACGGGGATAAAAAAGGGAGCCCGGACATACTTTACCGGAGAATTCGAGCCTGGAAAGTACGGGCTCGTCTGTTTTGTGCCGGATACGGTCACCGGACGACCGCATTTTCTTCAGGGTATGACCACTGAATTCACTGTGGAATAAGAGACAAGGCGGTCAGAAGTTCAGAAGCCAAAAAGCCGGCCAGAACACGGAATCTGGCCGGCTTTCCCGTTTACTCTCGTTCACACCGTAGGCAGCGTCGAGCGGAGCGCCGTAGGGACGTCTATCGCATTTCCCACTGATTGCCCATCAAGCCCACTCGAACGCGGCGCCGGGTGGGATCGTCGTGCGCCTTTCCATCGATACTCATGCGGATATCGGCATTGATATTCCCCATCAGATAGTAACTGTGCTCCACGAGACCTTTGACGATCGGTGTGCAGTCGATCGAATGTACTTTGTTGTGCACATGAGTCGGTCGCGCCGGCCCATCTGATCCGAGACGATCGGGATTGCCTTTGGTGTAATCCGACACGACCAGGGCGGCATCACCGCGATTATGGTAGATGTCGACGCTTCTGGCCAATTCGTTCAGCCGCCACAAGGGTTGTCCTTCTTCCAGCACGGTGTCGTCGACGTCGGGCGCGCACATGAATATATGTTCGAACAGCCGGGGTAAGGCGTTCCCCGGGGTGAAGGCGTCGCACCGCTCGAGTGCGTTCTGCAACAAATAATTGCCCATGGAATGGCACAGGAGATGAAGGTCTTGTTTGCAGAGCTGCTCATCCGCGCGGCGCATGCTCGCGAGAAAATCTCGCACCTTGAGAATGCCGCGGCCGACGGCGTTTCCGGATCCGGCCGCTTCCGACCGATCCGATTTATAGGAGACGAACGGCAGTCCCATGCCGTCCGACGGCCAGGTGAAGAGCACCACCTGCACACCCTGTTCTGTGTCCCTCTCGGGACTGTGGTTCAGCATTTCTTGGAGCGACAGGGCCGTGCCGACCGCTTCGGTCCAGGAGACATTGAACCCATGGATAAAAATCACGACATCGGTGTTCTTGCGCATAATCGTTTGTAAATCCGAGAATGCCGCTTGCGAGCCTAGCTTGACGTTGTCCTGCTGGTCTTCGGCGACCGACCGATTGATCTTTTCCCTATAGGCAACGATGTCGGCGGACTCAGCGCATCTGGCCAAGTACTTGATCAAACCCTCGCCGTCCCCCCGTCCCATCGGTTCGCAATCCGTCTGAAGATGCTTGGTGAGTTTGGCATCGTCGACCTTGACGGTCAGACGACCGAAACGGAGATTCTCGATCCCGTCATCACTGAACTTCTTGCCGTAACCCTCGGGGCGCCAGCGATCGTCGCCGAGGTGGTTGCGGTTGGTCGCGTAAAAGAGTCGTAACTCGGCCATCGTGATGGCTCCTTTTCTGATAAGGTGAGATGCGATCGCCGCTGAGGGCGGCGCCGGGCGATGTGCTTAGCCGCTTCGGCAGGGAAAGTCAAGAATGGGGCGTAGGTCTGTCAAGCCACAATAGAAATGTCCTCTTTCTCCCAAAGTAGAAATGTCCGGTTCA
>CAYXKP010000185.1:0-8465 GCA_964465695.1 uncultured Nitrospira sp. | reverse complement strand
CGGCCGTTGGGGGAAAAAATGAGGCCGTATTCGTTCTCGAGGCCGAATATCCGTTGCTTCATAGGACCGGCAGACATTATGAATAGCCTTAAGACAGATTACACGCCGCTTGTCGGATCTTCAACAAAGGCGGCCTCTACGAAACGTAGAGGTCAAGGAGAGAGGATGCGTCGAACGTCGGTGATCGACAATCGGCGGAACTTTCGACCGGTACGAGTTCGATCCAAAACCGCGACTTCCAATCCTTCCGGCTGCAGCTTTTGATTGGCCGTCTGCTCCAGCGCCGCGACACACAGCTTCAACGCAGCGTCCAAGGGCGGAGCCTGGCTGGGACTTTTCTCTTTCAACAGGGTTTGCACCGCCTCCGACCTGCCGCCGATCACCGCAAAGTTCTTCTCGTCGATGATGCTGCCGTCGAACGAAATGCGATAGATCTCGTTCGGATGTTGATCGGTTCCGGCCTGCACTACGAGGATTTCAACCTCGAGCGGTTTCATTTCCTGGCTGAACACGGTTCCGAGGCTTTGTGAATACCCGTTGGCGAGTGACCGGCCGGTCACATCTTCACGACTATACATGAATCCCCTGAGATCTGCATGGCGGATGCCGGCCTTTCGAAGGTTCTCGAATTCGCTGTACTTGCCGGCTCCTGCAAACGCAATGTTGTCGTAGATCTCGGAAACCTTGTGCAGCGAGGCGCTTGGATTATCGGCCGTCAAAAGAATGCCGTCGACGTATTCCATCGCGATGATCGAGCGGCCTTTGGCAATTCCCTTTTTGGCATACTCGGCCTTATCCTGCATCATCTGTTCAGGGGACACGTAATAGGGCATGGGCATGATTACGTTTCCCTTGAACGGCGTGCCGCCATCATTTCGTCGTACACGGCCCGCAGCTTGTCATCGGCGACATCGGTGATACCTTGATCGGTCACGAACTTGGCGGTCGGATAGATACCTCGTATGAGATCCGGCCCGCCCGTTCCGACATCATCATCCGCGGCGTTGTAGAGCGACAGCAACGCCAGTCTGAGCGCCTCCGACTCGGAAAGATTTTTCCGGAAATGCTCCCGCATGGTGTTACGGGCGTCTTTCCCCCCGGAGCCGATCGCGTGATAATCGGACTCTTCGTACCTGCCGCCGGTAATGTCGTACTTGAAGATGCGACCCTCACCGCGCTTCACGTCATACCCCACGTACAACGGCATGACGACCAGTCCCTGAAACACCATCGGAAGATTGGCCTTGACCATCTGACCCAGCTTATTGGCCTTCCCTTCACAGGAAAGCGGCATGCCTTCCAGTTTTTCGTAATGCTCCAATTCGGTTTGGAACAACCTGGCCATCTCGATACAAGGACCAGCCGCCCCCGCGATCGCCATGGCGGACCAATCGTCGATCTTGAAGACCTTTTCGATTCGGCGGTCCGCGATCTGAAACCCTTCCGTGGCTCGGCGGTCTCCGGCGATCACGGCACCCTGCTGATACTTGATCGCCAACACGGTCGTGGCGGAGGGCACAGCGATCGGCCCGACGGTGCGCATCTGGTCGGAACTTGGCGCGATTCCGTGGCTTCGTAATGCCAGCTCGGGATGATGTGTGGAGACGAAGTCAAAAAAGCTGGGGCCGTCGTGATCGGGGAGATAGGGCAGCTTCATCGTGGTCTTTGAACCACCCTTCGTCAAACCTTGAGTTTCTCGATCAAAGCTTCGACTGAATCGGTCGTATCGAGCAGCTCCCGCGTCAATGCCTGCGTCCCCCGATGAGGGTCCATCAGAGGAACTTTCTTGATCGTCGTATTGCCCGCGTCAAACAGCACCGACGTCCAACTGGCTCCGTACAGCGCCTTCGCAAACTTACTGATACAACGCCCCCTAAAATAGGCCCTGGTACCGGTGGGTGGATGGAACTCCGCTCGTTCAATATCGTTTTGGTCAACGATTCGATCGATGAGGCCGCTACGCTCCAGGGTATAGAACAATCCTTTGTCCGGGCGGACGTCATGATATTGGAGATCCATCAGCTTCATTCGAGGGTCATCCCATCCGCAGCCTTTTCGCTCCATATAGGATTCGATCATGTGCCGCTTGGCCACCCAATCCAGTGCGTTCACCAACAACCGCGGATCGCGATCGAGCTGATTTAACACATCTTCCCAACGAAGCAACACATCGCGACAAGTGGAATGCGAATCCTGTGAGGCATAAAATGTCTTGGCGGCATTCAGATAGGCCCGCTGGACGGCAAGAGCCGTAGTGGGCCTTCCACCGGCCAGTTTCACGGTTTGTTTCACATCGAGGTCGCGGGATACCTGTTTGAACGCACGAACCGGTTCATCGAGTTCAAGCTGAGGCAAATCGGCTCCTGACTCGAGCAAATCCAAGACGATGTCCAAGGTTCCCACCTTCAGATAGGTGGACAGCTCGGCCATGTTGGCGTCGCCCGTGATGACATGGAGTCTCCGAAATCTTGCCGCATCCGCATGTGGCTCGTCGCGCGTGTTGATGATCGGCCGTTTGACCATCGTATTGAGGTCCATGAGACATTCGAAAAAATCGGCGCGCTGCGAGAGTTGATATTCCGTCGGGCTGGTCTGATTTTCAGCCCCCACCTTGCCTGCCCCGGCGAAGATCGGCCGTGTCACCAGGAACGGTGTCAACACCCGCGCGATTCTATCGAACGGCACGGACCTCGAGACCAAATAGTTTTCGTGATATCCGTAGCTGTTGCCTTTGCCGTCGGAATTGTTCTTGTACAAAAGATACTGTTCGCTTCCCCTCACCCGAGCCATTTCCTTCAAACATGCGGCAAGAATGCGCTCCCCGACTCGTTCGAACGCAACGACTTCCCTGGCGTTAGAGCACTCCGGCGTCGAGTATTCAGGATGAGCTCCATCAACATACAAACGCCCGCCATTCGCCAGCACCTTGTTAAGCTGTCGGTTATAATCGGGGTTGGGACGTTCCCGCTCACCGTCGACTTCAAATCCCCTGGCATCCAAAAGCGGATTTTCATTCTCGTAATCCCAGAGAGCCCCCGGAGCAGGAAGTCCTGGGTAATGTCCGATCACGGCGAATGAAGCCGATACAGGGTCCACCGCGGATGGATCTTTTGCCGCGATGCCGAACTCGGTCTCGGTGCCAAGCACGCGCATGCGATTCGTGGATGTGTGGTCTGGCATAGGATAATTAGAGATAGTGGCCGGTACTGATGGTTTCAATCTGCCGATGCTCGGCGGGCCCACCACTGATGGTCCGGATATGGATGATTTTCTCGCCCTTCTTGCCGGCGACTTTCGCCCAATCGTCCGGGTTGGTCGTATTCGGGAGATCCTCGTGTTCCTTGAACTCCTCACGGATGGCGCGGACCAAATCGTCCGAGCGCAGACCGGTCCCCTCTTGCGCGATCACGCGTTTCACGGCGAATTTTTTCGCCCGCGAGACAATCCCTTCAATCAAGGCACCGCTGGCGAAGTCCCGGAAGTACAGGACTTCCTTTTCACCGTTGGCGTAGGTTACTTCGATGAATTGGTTTTCCTCACTGGCCGCATACATGGTCTCAACCGTCAGGGCCGTCAATCGGTCTACCAGAGCCTGACGGTCGCCCCCATGCCGCTCCAAATCCTCGGCGGCAAAGGGAAGATCTGTCGAGATGTACTTCGAGAAAATGTCACGGGCAGCGATGGCATCCGGCCGCCCGACTTTAACCTTGACGTCCAATCGACCGGCACGGAGCACGGCCGGATCAATCAAATCCTGTCGGTTGCTGGCCCCAATGACGATGACGTTGCGCAATCGTTCGACCCCATCGATTTCCGAGAGAAATTGGGGGACGATCGTGGACTCTATATCCGAGGAGATACCTGTCCCACGGGTCCTGAAGAGTGCGTCCATCTCATCGAAGAACACGATCACCGGATGACCCTCTTCCGCCCGTTCCTTTGCTTTCTTGAACACCTCACGTACCTGGCGTTCCGACTCGCCGACGTATTTATTGAGCAATTCCGGTCCCTTCACATGAAGAAAATAGCTGCGAATCTCTTTGCCCGCCCGATGGCCTAGCTTTTTGGCGATCGAGTTGGCGACGGCTTTGGCGATCAGCGTCTTGCCGCAGCCGGGTGGGCCATAAAGCAGCACCCCTTTCGGCGCGCTGAGCTTATACTCCGAGAATACCTGCGGATGTAGGAACGGAAGCTCGACGGCATCACGTACTTGTTCCAATTCCTTCTGAAGGCCGCCGATATGTTCATAGTCGACATCCGGGATCTCTTCCAAGACGAGCTCTTCCGCTTCAGACTTCGGCAATTTCTCAATAACATACCCGGAGCGAGGATCATACAACAGGTGGTCTCCCACGCTCAGCCGTTCAGCGAGCAGGGGGTCACCGAGCTCGGCCACCTTTTCCTCATCGAAATGGAGCGTGACCAATGCCCGGCCCCCTTCCAGCACGTCTTTGAGCCGAACGACTTCTCCTTGGCTGTCGAATCCCTTGACCTCAATCACGTTGAGCGCTTCGTTCAAAACGACTTCTTGTCCCTTCCGCAGCTCATTGCGTTTGATCGAGGGATGAAGATTGACCTTCATTTTCCGCCCCGACACGTAGACATTTCCCGTACCATCTGGGTTCATGCTGGAATAAATGGCATAAGCCGATGGCGGCGCGGTCAGTTTCTCCACCTCGGTACGCAACGCCTCGATCTGCTCCTTCGCCTCCTGCAGCGTCGCCACGAGTTTTTCGTTCTGCTTATTGGCTTGGTCGAGTTGGTAACGTGATTGATAGAGCCGACGGATTTCTTCTTCCATCGACTGAATCTGAACGCGAAGCTTTTCAAGCTCCCGGGCGTGTTCGTCGTTTTTGTGAATCATCTCCCCATTCCCCTCGGACAAGCGCTTCGTGATCTTCTTGACAGAATCTCGGAGGGACCGGAGTCGATTTGGCTCGCCCTTGCTTTCCGCCATATCAGGACGACACGAATAGCGCGACATCAAGTGTACGCGCGAATGATCTGGTGATCGGATTCTAACATCCGACCTAGGGGTGGTCAACTCCAACGGCCGATCTCGCATGCGACTCATCCCCGCTGTGCCACGCCGCATCACGTCTCCAGCGCACGCGTGAACTCTCGGACAGCTTCGCCGACGTCCTCACGGGTCAACAGCGCCCCAATCACGGCAACTCCGTAAGCACCGGCAAGGCGAATATCACGCACTCGTTGGCATGTGATCCCTCCAATGGCAAGAACGGGGATGGACGACTGACGGCAGGCATCGGCCAGCAGAGTGAGTCCGAGCGGTGGCCCGAAAGAACGTTTCGACGGAGTCTCAAAAATTGGACCGAACAGAACGTAATCGGCACCGCTCCGATTCGCATGCCGCACATCCTCGACCGAATGTGTGGAGACTCCGATCAATCGACGCGGCCCGATCAGCTGACGCACCGGGAGAGGAGGCAGACTGTCGGATCGAAGATGCACACCTTGCAGATCAAGGGCCATCGTCAGATCGGCGCGATCGTTGATGATCAGGGGAACGGCGTGCGAAGACGTGATCGACTGGACCTCTTGCGTCAGCGGCAGCAATTCGCGAGTTGATAGGTCTCGTTCCCGCAGTTGGACCGCCGGCAACCCGGCGGCGACCGCCTGTCGGACAAGAGAAGGAAGAGATCGACCCCCTACTTGTGTCCTGTCGGTGATGAGCAGCAGACGAAAGTTTACCGGAGGCATTGAAGAGACACTGCATGCGAATGATGAGGCACAGGAGCCGTCTACTTAACCGCTAAATTCGCGTTCGATAGTCCTTGGTTGCTCATCAGACTCAGACAATGATTTTACAGCATGCCTTCGATCGGGCTACTGGCCGTCGCATACAGTTTTCTCGGAATACGACCGGCCTTGTAAGCCAGGCGACCGGCGTGGACGGCGTACCTCATCGCTTCCGCCATGGCAAGCGGATCCTGTGCACCGGCAATGGCCGTATTCATCAGCACCGCGTCGGCACCGTATTCCATGGCCAAGGCCGCGTCAGAGGCGGTCCCGACACCGGCATCCACGATGATCGGCACCTTGACTGTTTCCATGATGATTTTAAGGTTGTACGGATTACGAATTCCGAGCCCGGATCCGATGGGCGCCGCTAAGGGCATGACTGCCGGACATCCGATATCCACAAGTTTCTTCGCGACAATCGGGTCGTCATTGGTGTATGGAAGAACAATAAATCCTTCTTTAATGAGTATCTTGGCTGCTTCGATGAGGCCTGCCGTATCGGGGAACAACGTCCTTTCGTCACCCAACACTTCCAACTTCACCAAATCTGAAACACCGGCCGCGCGCGCCAGACGCGAGTATCGCACCGCATCCTCCACGGTATAGCATCCGGCCGTGTTGGGCAAAATCGTGTATTTTTTAGGATCGATGTAATCCAGCAGATTGTCTTTCGATCGATCCGTAATATTCACACGGCGAACGGCCACTGTTACGACATCGGCACCGGATACTTCAATGGCCTTCTGCGTCTCGACAAAGTCTTTATATTTTCCCGTGCCGACCCATAACCGAGATTTGAATTCACGACCCGCTATTACTAATCGATCGTCCGTCATCGTTGTCCTCTCATAAACATATCCGAGGAACCGCCGGCCATAGGCTTACAGGAGCGGCGAGAACAAGCTCAATTATTGGCCCCCGCACCACCGCCGATAAACCCGAGAATCTCGACCCGATCCCCGTTATTGAGCTGACGTTGATCAAATGCCGCCCGATCGAGGATTTCCAGATTCAACTCCACAGCCACTCGCTCCGTTCGGATATCCAGGTCCTTCAACAGATCGGCCACCGTTACGCCACTACGCCAAGTCCGTGCCTGCCCGTTCACGTGAATGTGGATTGCAGCGTCCCGCATGCCTGTCATCCTATGAGACCGGAATTCACCTTGTCAACAAAGTCCCCCTTGCCCGGACGGCCGAGGAAACCGCACAATAGACCGGCAAGGTCCTACTCATGAAGGAAAACAATCAAAGGTTGGCGACTCTCTTCCGATCGATGGCTGATCTCCTTTCATCCCAACGAGCCAACCCCTATCGGGTGCGAGCCTATCGGCGAGCTGCGGATGCTTTGCTGGCCATTGAGGACGATGTCGCAGCCGTGGCCGAACGCCAGGGGCTTGAAGATATCGATGGGATCGGGACCGATCTGGCGAAAAAGATCGAGGAGTTCCTTGAGACGGGAACCATTCGAGCCTATGAAGAGCTTAAGACTCCCCTTCCGACGGAAGTCAGGAGCTGGGCGACTCTTCCAGGGCTCTCCGATTCACTCGTTGCATACCTGTACTTCCGACTCGGCATACGGACGCTGTCCGATTTGGATCAGCTCATCCGCTCTCACCTGCTTCGAACCCTGCCGAGTTTCTCTGGATCGGAGGAGCATTTGCTGCAGGCCGTCCGGCAACGGATCCAAAATCATGAGCGTTAGGAGTTCTTGAGCTCCTTGAATATCTTCCAACTCTTCAGCAATTCCACCGCCTTCTGCAGTTGGACATCCTGCTCAAGCGAGAGTTCGCCTCCCGCTTCGGCGGGTAATGACTGTGGAGGTGTGCCGTTCTTGGGACTCGCCTCCTCGGGAGTCTTTCCATTCAGGGGTGAGGCATCTTTGCCGGTCGGTGGTTTGCCGCTCTTTCCTTCCGCATCCTTTTCGGCCGGTTTTCCTTCCGATGCCTTCGCAAGCACCGGCGTCGGCAACTTCACCACTATATCCGGAGTAATTCCGGTTGACTGAATCGAACGACCTTTCGGTGTATAGTACTTTGCGGTCGTGAGGCGAAGCCCCGAGCCGTCGCCAAGGGCCAAGATGGTCTGTACCGACCCTTTTCCGAACGAGGTGGTCCCCACCACGACGGCTCTCCCCCAATCTTGCAGCGCCCCGGCGACGATTTCCGACGCGCTCGCTGATCCCTCGTTGACCAAAATAATGACCGGAAGGTCTTCCAGCTGATCCTTGGACTTCGCGAACCATTCGTCCTTTTTCCCTTCCCGGCTCTTGGTGTACACCACCAGCTTCCCGCTGGGAAGAAACTGTTCGGACACATCAACGGCCGCGGTCAATAAACCGCCGGGATTGTTTCGAAGGTCGAGGATAGTTCCTTGGACCTTCTGTTCCTTGAACTGCTTGATTGCCTTGGAAAGGTCTCGACCGGTCGCTTCCTGAAATTGAGTGAGCCGGACATAGCCGAGGTTGTCGATGACCTTCGACTTCACGCTTTCAATTTTGATGGTATCCCTCACGAGAGTGAACACCAAGGGATCCGCTGTCCCGTCCCGTTGAATGGTGAGGTTGACCTTACTGCCTTTCGGCCCTCGCATCTTCTGGACGGCATCCATCAACGTCAGATCCTTCGTGGAATCATCGTTGACCTTAATGATGAAATCGCCGGCTTTGATTCCCGCTCGATACGCAGGTGTGCCTTCGATCGG